>DATABU010000753.1:0-3152 GCA_036259415.1 Longimicrobiaceae bacterium | reverse complement strand
CACCGCCCGCGCCGGCGAGGCGCAGGGGCAGGGCGTGGTGGACCTGCTGCTTCCGCCGGAGCGCACGCGCGCCCTCCAGGAGCAGGCGCGCGGCTGGGGCGTGACCATGAGCACGCTGGTCCAGGGCGCCTGGGCGCTGCTGCTGGCGCGCTACGCCGGGGAGGAGGACGTGGTCTTCGGGGCGACGGCATCGGGGCGGCCGCCGGAGCTGGCGGGGGTGGAGGAGATGGTGGGGCTCTTCATCAACACCCTCCCGGTGCGGGTGCGCCTGCCGGGCGAGGCGACGCTGCGGGAGTGGCTGGGGACGCTCCAGAAGGAGCAGGTGGAGGCGCGAGAGTACGAGTACGCGCCGCTGGTGGAGGTGCAGAAGTGGAGCGGGCTGCCGGCCGGGGACGGGCTCTTCGAGACGCTGGTCGTCTTCGAGAACTACCCCGTGGACCAGGCGGTGGAGCAGGCGGCGGGCCGGCCGGGCGGGCTGCAGATCCGCCCCAGCCACAGGCACGAGCAGGCCAACTACCCGCTGGTCCTTTCGGCGCAGGCGGGGGCGCGGCTCAAGTCGGAGATCCGCTTCGACCGGGCCCGGGTGGAGGCGGCGGCCGTGGACCGGCTGGGCGGCCACCTGCAGACCGTGCTGGAGGCCATGGCCGCCGACCCGCGCCGGCGCCTCGCCGAGCTGTCGCTGCTGCGCGACGACGAGCGGGCGCAGCTGCTGGCCGCGTCCCGGACGGAGGCCCTCCCCCACCCGGCGGCGTGCGTGCACGAGCTGCTCGCGGAGCAGGCCGCGCGCACCCCGGACGCGGTCGCCGTCTCCTGCGGCGAGGAGACGCTGACCTTCGCGGAGCTGGAGCTCCGCGCCAACAAGCTCGCGCACCTGCTGCTGCGGCTCGGGGCGGGTCCCGAGGCGCGGGTCGGCGTCTGCCTGGAGCGCGGGCCGGAGATGCTGGTCGCGGTCCTCGGCGTGCTCAAGGCGGGAGGCGCGTACGTGCCGCTGGACCCGTCCTATCCCGCCGAGCGGCTGGAGTACGCGCTGTCCGACTCCGGCGCCACCGTGCTGCTCACGCGGACCCTATTCCTGCACGTCCTCCCCGCCTTCGGGGGGCGGACCGTGTACCTGGACGCGGCCAGGCAGGAGCTGGAGCGCGAGCCCGGCACGGCGCCGGGGAGCGGCGCGGGCGTGCGCAGCGCCGCGTACGTGATCTACACCTCCGGCTCCACCGGGCGGCCCAAGGGCGTGGTGGTGGAGCACGCCAGCCTCACCCGCACGCTGCTGAGCACCCGCGACACCTACGGGTTCGCCGCCGGAGACGTGATGCCGGTGATGGCGAGCTACGCCTTCGACATCTGGGCGTTCGAGACCTTCGCGCCGCTGCTGGCGGGCGGGGCGGTGCGCCTGCTGGCGCGCGAGACGGTGCAGGACGTGGAGCAGCTGGTGGACGAGCTGGCCGGCGTGGACGCGGTGCACGCGGTCCCCGCGCTGATGCGCGAGGTGGTGCAGCGGGTGCAGGCCGGGCCGGGGGTGCTGCCGCGGATGCGCAGCGTGTTCATCGGCGGCGACGCCATCGCCCCCGACCTGCTGGAGGACACCCGGGCCGCGTTCCCGGCGGCGCGGGTGTGGGCGATGTACGGGCCCACGGAGGGCACCATCATCAGCTCGGCCACGCCGCTGGAGGGCGGCGGCCGATACGACTGGCAGATGGTGGGCCGGCCGCTGCCCGGGGTCGGGATGCACGTGTGCGACCCCGCGGGGAGCCTGCTCCCGGCCGGAGTGCCGGGCGAGCTGTGCCTGGCGGGCGCCGGCGTGGTGCGCGGCTACCTGGGCCGCCCCGACCTGACGGCGGAGCGCTTCGTCCCCGACGCCTTCTCCGGGGACCCGGGAGCGCGGCTGTACCGCACGGGCGACCGCGTGCGGCGGCGCACCGACGGCGAGCTGGAGTTCCTGGGCCGCGTGGACCAGCAGGTGAAGATCCGCGGCTTCCGCATCGAGCTGGGCGAGGTCGAGGCCGTGCTGGCCGAGCACCCGGACCTGCGCGAGGCCGCGGTGCTGGCCCACGAGGACCTCGGCGGGCAGAAGCGCCTGCTGGCCTTCGTGGTCCCGGCGGGCGAGGCGGCGCTCTCCGGCGCGGAGCTGAAGGAGTACGCGGCGGCGCGGCTCCCCGACTACATGGTGCCGGCAAGCTACGTCATCCTGGACGAGATGCCGCGCACGCCCACGGGCAAGCTGGACCGCCGGGCGCTGCCGGTGCCGCAGCTCCGCGGGGCGGCGCCGTACGAGGCGCCGCGCACGCCGGTGGAGGAGCTGCTCTGCGAGATCATCCACGCGGTGCTGAGCGCCGACGGCCGGTCCCCGCGGGAGCGCGTGGGGATCCAGGACAACTTCTTCGAGCTGGGAGGCCACTCGCTGCTGGCCGCGCAGGTGGCCACGCGCATCCGCGCGGCGCTCGGGGTCGAGCTGGGGCTGCGGGCGCTCTTCGAGGCGCCGACCGTGGCCGCGCTGGCCGCCGAGGTCGAGGCGCTGCGGGGCGCCGGCGCGGCCGCCGCGCCGCCCATCGAGCGGGTCCCGCGCGACGGGCCGCTGCCGCTGTCCTTCGCGCAGCAGCGGCTCTGGCTGGTGGACCGGCTGGAGCCGGGGAGCGCAGCGTACAACATGCCGTACGCGCTGCGGCTGCGCGGGGGGCTGGACGTCCGCTCGCTGCGGGCGGCCCTGGACGCGCTGGTGGCCCGGCACGAGTCGCTGCGCACGACCTTCGTGGAGCGGGGCGGTGCGCCGGTTCAGGTCATCCACGACGCGGCGCCGGCGCGGCTTTCCCTGGTGGACCTGCGCGGGCTCCCCGCCGGGGCGCGCGAGCGCCAGGCGGAGCGGCTCGTGGGGGCGGAGGCGCTGCGGCCCTTCGACCTGGCGCGCGGCCCGCTGCTGCGCACGCTGGTGGTGCGCACCGGCCCCGACGAGCACGTGCTCTCCTTCACGCTGCACCACGTCGTCTCCGACGGGTGGAGCATGCAGCGGGTGCTCATCCGCGAGGTGTCGGCGCTGTACGCCGCCTTCACCCGCGGCGAGGAGCCGCGGCTGCCGGAGCTGGAGGCGCAGTACGCCGACTACGCCGTCTGGCAGCGCGGCTGGCTCACCGGCGAGGTCCTCGACGCGCAGATCGGCT
>DATABU010000752.1:0-2762 GCA_036259415.1 Longimicrobiaceae bacterium | reverse complement strand
CACGAAGGGGCGGGGCGCGTCGTCGCTCGCCAGGGCGCGCACCGCCACCGTGTCGCCCACGGCCAGGGGGACGCTCTCGGCCAGGCGGCGCTCCACCAGCAGCTCCGGCGCGGGCGTCTGGAGCGCCGCCGCCAGGGCGAGCGTGGAAAGCAGGGTCATGCGGTGGAAGCCGGGGGTTGCGCCGCGGCGCCGTCCGGCGCCCCGCGGCGGGGTCCGGGCGCGGGATGCACGACGCGGTCCAGCCTTCGCGCCGGGTTCCGGGGGTGGTTCCGCAGCCGCCTTCTTGACACCCGCTCCGCCTGCCCGTATCCTGTCGCTCAGTTGAAAATGGTTCTCATCCGCATCCAACCAGATCCATGCGACTGATCCTTGCCGCCGGTATCGGGTGCGCGCTCTGCGCGGCGCCGTCCCAGGCCCAGGCTCCCCTGTCCGCGCTTCCGAGCGCGGCGGACCTCGTTTCCGTTCCGCTCCCGGCGGACACCACCTCCCGCCACCGCTTCGACGTACCGGCGCAGCCCCTCACGGACGCGCTCCGCGACTTCGCCCGCCAGGCGGAGATCCGCGTCCGGGTGGACGTGGCGGCGGCGTCGCGGCTGCGCTCGCGGGCGCTCTCCGGCGCCCACACCGCCCCCGAGGCGCTGCGGCGGCTGCTGGAGGGCACCGGGCTCGTGGCGCGCTTCCCCGACGACGGCACGGTGCTCGTGGAGCGCGGCGGGGCCGGCGGCGTCTACGCGCTGACGCCCATCACCGTGGTGGGCCGGCGGAGCCGCGGGTACGCCGCCACCCGGACCTCCACCGCCACCCGGACGGACACGCCCCTGCGCGACGCCCCGCAGTCGGTGAGCGTCGTCACCCGCGACGTGGTCGCCGACCAGGCGATGCAGGGAATGGCGGACGTGGTCCGCTACGTCCCGGGCGTCACCATGGGGCAGGGCGAGGGCCACCGCGACGCCCCCACCATCCGCGGGATCAGCTCCACGGCGGACTTCTTCGTGGACGGCATGCGCGACGACGTGCAGTACGTCCGCGACCTCTACAACGTGGAGCGCGTGGAGGCGCTGAAGGGTCCCAACGCCATGGTCTTCGGGCGGGGCGGCGGCGGCGGCGTGCTCAACCGCGTCACCAAGGAGGCGCAGTGGGTCCCGACGCGCGAGCTGAGGGTGGAGGGCGGGTCCTTCGACCACCGGCGCGCGAGCGTCGACGTGGGGCAGGGGCTCGGCACCGCCTTCGCGGCGCGCTTCAACGGGATGTACGAGAACTCCGGCGGGTTCCGCGACGGCTCCGACCTCACCCGCTGGGGCGTCAACCCCACCGCCGCACTGGCGCTGGGCGGCCGGACCACGGTGCGCGCCGGGTACGAGTACTTCAGCGACGACAGGACGGTGGACCGCGGCATCCCGTCGTTCGCCGGACGCCCCACCGACGCGCCGATCACCACCTTCTTCGGCAACCCGGACTCCAGCTACGCCACGGCGCAGGTGAGCGCCGCCGCGGCGACGCTGGAGCACGAGGCCCGCGGCGGCTTCACCCTCCGCAACCGGACCCGGTGGGCCAGCTACGACAAGTTCTACCAGAACAGCTTCCCGGGGGCGGTGAACGCGGCCGGCACGCAGGTCAACCTGGTCGCGTACAGCAACGCCACCGACCGGACCAACCTGTTCAACCAGACCGACCTGATCGTCGCCGCCCGGACCGGCGCGGTTCGGCACACGCTCCTGGGCGGGGTGGAGCTGGGACGCCAGGAGACGGAGAACTTCCGCCGGACCGGCTACTACAACGACGCGGCGACCTCGGTGGCCACGCCGCTCGACCGGCCGACGGTCGCCACGCCCATCACCTTCCGCCAGAGCGCCACCGACGCCGACAACCGCACCACGGCCACCGTCGCCGCGGCGTACCTCCAGGACCAGGTCGAGCTCTCGCCGCGGTGGCAGGCGATCGCCGGGGTGCGCTTCGACCGCTTCGACGTCCGCTACCACAACAACCGCAACGACCAGGACCTCGACCGCGCGGACGACCTGGTCTCCCCGCGCGCCGGGCTGGTCTTCAAGCCGGTGCCCGCCGCCTCGCTGTACGGCAGCTACAGCGTGTCGTTCCTCCCCAGCTCGGGCGACCAGTTCAGCTCGCTCAGCGCCACCACGGAGACGCTGGAGCCGGAGCGGTTCACCAACTACGAGGTGGGCGCCAAGTGGGACCTGCGGCCGGAGCTCGCGCTGACCGCGGCCGTGTACCGCCTGGACCGGACCAACACCACCGCCCCGGACCCCGCCGACGCTACGCGCCTGGTGCAGACCGGGAGCCAGCGCGCCGAGGGGATCGAGCTGGGCGCCACCGGCAGCCTGACGTCCGCCTGGCAGATCGCGGGGGGCGCCACTCTCCAGCGGGCCGAGATCACCCACACCACCACCTCGGCGGCGGCGGGGGCGGAGGTGCCGCTGGTGCCGGAGCGCACCTTCTCCCTGTGGAACCGCTACCAGCTCCTGCCGGCGCTCGGGGTGGGGCTGGGCGTGGTGCACCGCTCCGACATGTACGCGGCCATCGACAACTCCGTCACGCTCCCCGGCTACACCCGCGCCGACGCGGCGGTGTTCCTCCGGCTGGGCCCGCTGCTGAGCGCGCAGGTGAACGTGGAGAACCTGTTCGACGAGCGGTACTACGCCACTTCGCACGGGAACAACAACATCATGCCCGGCGCGTCGCGCACGCTGATCGTGGCGCTGACCACCCGCCGGTAGCGCGGTCCCCCGGCGGGCGGCCTCGCC
>DATABU010000751.1:0-3430 GCA_036259415.1 Longimicrobiaceae bacterium | reverse complement strand
CCCAAGGCCCCGGTCTACGTGGACGGCGAGCACCGCGTCACCCTGAAGGGCGACCACATCGCCGAGGAGTTCAAGCGCATCCTGGACGAGTACGTGGAGTCGCACTACCCGGCGCGGGCGCTGGAGGTGGCGGCGGGGGTGTAGGCGCCGGCCCTCACCCGGCCCGCTGGATGCTCGCCACCCTCTCCCAACGCTGGGAGAGGGGTGGGAAAGTCCGAGGCCCACGGGGGCGCCCGCGTGAGGGATGCGAGCGCGAAGCGGCGAGACCCGGGGGCGGTTTCCCGGGGCTCGCCTCCGTTGGGCAGCGTAGTGTGCTGCCCTACGGAGCCGCAGCCCGACCCGAGCGCCAGCGAGGGGCACGCCCAAACCCGCAGTTCCCACCTCGACCCGCTGGCTTCAAACCTGCAAAGCACCCTGAAACCCCCGTCGCCGCGGATCGGCGGCGGGGCCTTTCCATGCATAACCCGATCGATGAGTTCCGAAGACAGCGACGAGCTCGCGGAGACGGTGCGGACGATCCGGAAGGAGGCGGGAGCGGAGTCGGTGGCCGCCGCCTGCTACGACTACGAGACCCGCACCCACTGGCACTACAGCGGCGACGAGTGGTTCCACGCCGCCAGCACCATCAAGGTCGCCATGCTGCTGGGCGTGTTCGGCGCCGCGCACCAGGGGCGGCTCCCGGTCAACGGCCGGGTGCACGTGCGCAACCGCTTCCTGAGCGTGGCCGACGGGGAGCCCTTCCGGGTGGACTCGTCGCGCGACGCGAACTCCAAGGTGCACAAGCACCTGGGCAGGACCATGCGGGTCCGGGAGCTGGCCCGCCACATGATCGTCACCAGCAGCAACCTGGCCACCAACCTGCTGGTGGAGGTGGTGGGGCTGGACGAGATGCGCGCCTCGCTGAAGCAGCTGGGGATCGAGGGGATCGCCCTGGAGCGCGGAGTGGAGGACGAGCGCGCCTACGAGCGGGGGATCAACAACATGGTCACCGCCAACGGCCTGGCGGCGCTGCTCCGCCACATCGAGGAGGGGACCGCGTTCTCGGTGCTGGCCTCGGCGAGGATGCTGGAGATCCTGCACGACCAGGAGTTCCGCAGCGGGATCCCCGCCGGC
Source organism: Longimicrobiaceae bacterium (assembly GCA_036259415.1). Classification (GTDB taxonomy): domain Bacteria; phylum Gemmatimonadota; class Gemmatimonadetes; order Longimicrobiales; family Longimicrobiaceae; genus JAFAYN01. Next base: position 2,317 of record DATABU010000751.1, on the reverse strand, counting down.
GTCCCCGACGATGCCCGCGTCGCCAACAAGACCGGGGAGATCTCCACCGTGGCGCACGACGCGGCCATCGTCTACCTCCCCGACCGCAAGCCCTACGTGCTGGTGGTGCTCACCCGGTGGAAGCCGGGAGCCTCCGGGCGGAGCGACACCATCGCCCGCGTCTCGCGCGCGGTCTACCGCCACCTGACCTCCGGCGGGGAGGGGAAGGATGGCTGAGTTCCCCTTCCGCTGGGTGGACGGCCTCACCCTGGGCGAGGAGTACCGCGTGGTGCTCCGCCCCGGCGAGCTGCTGCGCGACCGGTCGCGGCGGCTGCGGCGGCTGCCGCGCTTCTTCTACGAGATCCCCTCGTGGGAAGCCGCGCGCGACACCGACCTGACCCCGCACTTCCGGGTGTGGGAGTTCATCAACTCCGACGTCCGGGAGGCCGACCTCCTGCGCCGCTCCTGGCCGCGCTACATCCCGTGCGCGGTGGCGGGGCTGGCCGCGCAGCTGGAGCTGTTCCGGATGGAGGTGGACACCTACGTCCACATCGCCGCCAACGGGGGGTACCGCTCACCGGCGCACCGCCTCTCCACGCACGCCTCCACGCACTGCTGGGGGACCGCGGTGAACGTGTACCGCATCGGCGGCGACTGGCTGGACGACGAGAAGATGATCCAGCGCTACGCCCGGATCGCGCGGGAGACCATCCCCGGGATCTGGACCCGGCCCTGGGGGCACGCGACCGGCGAGGCCGACGACCACCTCCACCTGGACCTGGGCTACACCGAGGCCGTCCCCCACGACGCGCCGGGCGAGGAGTCGGCCGAGACCGGCTCGCCGGCTGCGGAGGACGAGGGCGTGGCCGAAACCGCCGAAGCGGGTGCATGATGCAGAGCCAGACCAAGAAGGGCGCGGGGGCGGGCGGGGGCGGGCGGCTGGAGCTGGCCGCCATGGGCATGGAGGCCGAGTTCTCCCTGATGGTGGACGGCGTGCCGGTGCGCCCGGAGGAGCTGTTCGGCTCCCCGCGCGCCTTCGTGCGCGACCCCCTGATGCACCGGGTGGGGACCTCGTACCACCTCCCCACGGGCGGCGCGGTGTACTTCGACACCGGGGTGATCGAGGTCGCCACCCCGGTCATCGAGATCGAGCGCGGGGCCGCCGCCCGCGCCGGCCGCTCGCTCTGGGAGTCCATCCTCTACCTGCGCCGCGAGCTGGACGCGTGGGAGCGCCGCACGGGGCGCGAGGTGCGCCTGGTGGGCTTCAGCGCCCACTACAACATCTCCTTCGAACTCCCCCGCGAGCAGCAGGGGCGCAGCCGCACGGTGCAGAAGCTGGCGTACCTCCTGGCCCACCTCCTCCCCGTGCCGGTGATGCTGCTGGCCACCAACCGGCGCTCCACCGGGGTGGGGGTGCGCCCGCGCGGTGACCGCATCGAGGTGACGGTGGACTTCACCCCCAGCGCCTCCCTGATGATCGCCACGGGGACGCTGATCGTGGGGATCGTGCGGGAGGTGATGGCCTGGCCCACCTTCGGCCTGGAGATGCTGGACCGCATCGGCATCCCCGTGGTCGCGGGCTTCCGCCCCGTCCCGCACACCACCCGCAAGGGGTGGCTGGCGCGCGCAGAGTGCTACCCGCGGGACCCGTTCGGCGCCGACGTGGACGCCCCCGTGTGGGACACCACGGACGGGCGGCGGCTCTCGCTGCGCGGGATCGCCGGGCTCACGACGCGCCACTTCTGGCACCCCGTCCGCCGCGTCTCCGACCCGTTCACCTTCCGGCTCATCGGCTCGGTGATGCGGGGCCGCGCGCCCTCGCTCCTGGATTTGGACGACCGCCCGCCGGAGTACGAGGACGTGGGCCGGCTCTGCACCTGGGACAACCTGTTCCCCGAGCGCGAGGTGTCCCGTTCCCGCTACGAGCGGGTGCTGATCCGCGCCATCTCCGGCCAGAAGCTCTGGATGCACGGCCGCCGCTACACTCCGACCGGCATGCGCGGCTGGGCGGAGGTGGTGTTCCGCCGCGACGACGACGGCAGCCGCCACGTGTTCGGGATCGACTACCTGCTGAACCATCTCCGCGACTGGGAGCGACCCCTGGTTCGTGGGTGACTGCTGGGGTCGGGCGTGCCCCTCGCTGGCGCTCGGGTCGGGGAGTACTGCGGATTCGGGCGTGCCCCCGGCTGCGCCGGGGTCGGGCTGCGGCTCCGTAAGCGGGCACACTACGCCCGCTAACGGAGGCGAGCCCCGGGAAACTGCCCCCGGGTCTCGCCGCTTCGCGCTCGCATCCCTCACGCGGGCGCCCAGTCGGGGGCGGACCCCCTCACCCCCCGGC
>DATABU010000750.1:0-2936 GCA_036259415.1 Longimicrobiaceae bacterium | reverse complement strand
CTCTCCGCGGAGACGACGGGCGCGCTGCGGGCGCTGGCCCGCGCCGAGGGAGCGACGCTCTTCATGGCGCTCCTCGCCGGCTGGCAGGCGCTGCTGGGCCGCTGGTCCGGGCAGGAGGACGTGGTCGTCGGCTCGCCCATCGCGGGGCGCACGCGGGAGGAGACGGAGGGGCTGATCGGCTTCTTCGTCAACACCCTCGCCCTGCGGGCGGAGCTGCGCGGCGACCCGGCGTTCCGCGCGCTGCTGGGCCGGGTGCGCGAGGGGACACTGGGGGCGTACACCCACCAGGACCTCCCCTTCGAGCGCCTGGTGGAGGCGCTGGGGATCGAGCGCAGCCTGACCCACGCGCCGCTCTTCCAGACGACCGTCGCGCTCCAGGAGGCGGAGGGAGACGGACCGCGGCTGCGCGGCCTGGAGGTAGGACGGCTCCCGGGGGGGAGCGCGCGCGCCAAGTTCGACCTGTCGCTGGCGCTCTGGGAGGAGGACGGCCGCCTGCGGGGCGCGCTCGCCTACGCCTCGGCTCTCTGGGACGGCGCGACCGCGCGGCGCATGCTCGACGGCCTCGGTCGGCTCCTGGAGGGCGCGGCGGCCGACCCGGGCCGCCCCCTCTCCGGCCTGCCGCTGCTCGCCCCGGCCGAGCGGGAGACGCTGCTCGCCGGGTGGAACCCCGCGCCCACCGCCTACCCGCGGGAGCGCGGCATCCCCGAGCTCTTCGCGGAGCAGGCCGCCGGGCGCCCGGACGCCCCCGCGCTGGCCTTCGGCGGGGAGCGGATGAGCTACGCCGAGCTGGACCGCCGCTCGGCCGGGCTGGCCGCGGCGCTGCGGGCCCGCGGGGTGGGCGAGCGCCCGGAGGTGCCCGTGGGGCTGTTCCTGGAGCGCTCCGCCGACCTGGTGGTCGCCATGCTGGCCGTGCTGCGGGCCGGCGGCTGCTACGTGCCGCTCGACCCCGACCACCCGGCCGAGCGCCTGGCGTACGTGCTGGCGGACACCGGCGCCGAGGTGCTCGTCACCCGCTCGGGGCTCCTGGAGCGGCGGCCCGCGGGCCCGGCGGCGGTGGTCTGCGTGGACCGTCCCGCGGCGGAGCCGTCCCCGGCGTCCCCGCCGCGCGTGGAGGCGGACTCGCTGGCGTACGTGGTCTACACCTCCGGTTCCACCGGCCGTCCCAAGGGGATCGCGGTGCCGCACCGCGGCGTGGTGCGCCTCGTTCGCGACGCCGACTACGTCCGCCTCGGCCCCGACGACCGGGTGGCGCAGGCGTCCAACGCGGCCTTCGACGCGGCGACCTTCGAGGTCTGGGGCGCGCTCCTCAACGGCGCCTGCCTGGTGGGGGTGGACCGCGACACCGCGCTCACGCCCGCGCGGCTGGCCGTCCACCTGCGCGAGGAGGGGATCACCACCCTCTTCCTCACCACCGCGCTCTTCAACCAGACGGTGCGCGAGGCGCCGGACGCCTTCGACACGCTCCGCCACCTGCTCTTCGGCGGCGAGGCGGTGGACCCCGCGGCCGTGCGCGCGTGCCTGGAGGCCGGCCGCCCCGGGCGGCTCCTGCACGTCTACGGCCCCACCGAGAACACCACCTACAGCTCCTGGCACGCGGTGGATGAGGTCGCGTCCGACGCGGCGACGGTCCCCATCGGCCGGGCGCTCGCGCAGGGCGCGCTGTACGTGCTGGACCGGTGGATGGAGCCTGTGCCGCGGGGCGTCCCCGGCGAGCTGTACGTCGGCGGGGACGGCCTGGCGCGCGGCTACGTGGGCCAGCCGGCGCTGACCGCCGACCGCTTCGTCCCGGACCCGTTCGGCGCCCCCGGCGGGCGGCTCTACCGCACCGGCGACCGGGTGCGCTGGAACGCGCGCGGCGAGGTGGAGTTCCTGGGCCGCGTGGACTTCCAGGTGAAGATCCGCGGCTTCCGCATCGAGCCCGGCGAGGTCGAGGCCGTGCTCGCGGCCCACCCGCAGGTGCGCGATGCCGTGGTGGTGGTGCACGAGGCCGCCCCGGGCGACCGCCGGCTGGCCGCCTACGCCGGCGCGGAGGAGGGGGAGCGGCCCGCCGCGGCCGCGCTGCGGGCCTGGCTCGCGGAGCGCCTGCCGGAGTACATGGTCCCCGCCGCGCTGGCGGTGCTCGACCGACTCCCGCTGAACGCCAACGGCAAGGTGGACCGGGCCGCGCTCCCAGAGCCCGACTACGCCGGCGAGGCCGACGGCTCGCGGGAGCCGCGCACCCCCACGGAGGAGGTGCTGGCGGGGATCTTCGCCCAGGTGCTGGGCGTGGAGCGCGTGGGTCGGGACGACGACTTCTTCGCCATCGGCGGGCACTCGCTCCTGGCGACCCGCGTGGTCTCCCGCGCCCGGAAGGCGTTCCGGATCGAGCTCCCGGTGCGCAACCTGTTCGAGTGGCCCACCGTGGCCGGGCTGGCGGCGCGCGTTGACGTGCTCCTGCGCTCGGACCTCGGCGTCCAGGCGCCGCCCGTCGTCCCCGTCCCGCGGGACCGCGCGCTGCCGCTGTCTTTCGCGCAGCAGCGCCTTTGGTTCATCGACCAGCTCGACCCGGGGAGCGCCGCCTACAACATGCCGGTGCCGCTGCGCCTGCGCGGCCGGCTGGACGGCGCGGCGCTGGAGCGGGCCCTGGGCGAGGTCGTCCGCCGCCACGAGTCGCTGCGCACGCGCTTCCCCTCCGTCGGCGGCGAGCCCGTGCAGGTGGTGGAGCCCGCCGCGGCGCCGCGGCTGCCGCGCGTCGACCTCGCGCGACTGGATGATGGAGAGCGCGAGGCGCGGCGGCTGGCCGGGGAGGACGCGGCGCGCGGCTTCGACCTGGCCACGGGGCCGCTCTTCCGGGCGGCGCTGCTGCGGCTGGGCGCGGAGGACCACGCGCTGCTGCTGAACGTGCACCACGCCGTCTCCGACGGGTGGAGCACGGGCGTGCTCTTCCGCGAGCTGTC
>DATABU010000749.1:0-24774 GCA_036259415.1 Longimicrobiaceae bacterium | reverse complement strand
GGCGAGGGGGCTGCCGTCCCCGAGGTCGCGCCTCATCCCGGTGAAGCTGAGCCCCGCGGTGGAGCCGAACGGCCCGAACTCCTGCTGCCCGCGCAGGACGGTGAAGGCGGAGCGGGGCGCCACCTCCAAACGGCCGAAGTTCTCCCCCCCCAGTGAGTCGAGGAAGAAGGTGCGGAGGTACTCGCGGTCGGTCACCGCGGCGAGCGCTCCCACCGACGTCCCCGACGAGAGGCGGCCGGAGAGCTTCGCGGCGCCCAGGATGGTGCTGGTGTTGGGGACGTCCCAGTAGTCGTAGCCCTGCACGGGCCCGGAGGCGAGCAGGAGGTTGTTGACCACGTCCTCGCGCGGGGAGGCGCCGATGCGGCGGGAGTAGAAGAAGGCCGGCCCGGTCCCCGCCAGGAGCTGCCCCGCCTCGGTGAAGAAGGGGCGCCGCTCCTCGAAGAAGGTCTCGAAGGCGCTCAGGTTCACCGTGGCCGGGTCCACCTCCACCTGCCCGAAGTCGGGGTTCAGGGTGGCGGAGAGGGTGACGCTGGAGCCCAGCAGCGCCTTGACGTCGGCGCCCACCCGTGCGTCGTAGGCGCGGGCGTCCTGGAACGGGCTCCCCGGCTGCGTGGGCGCCACGTACGAGGCCCGCGCCACGGTGTAGGGGAGGATCTCCAGCCCCTGCGGCCGCCGCTCCACCCGGATCCCCTCCAGGTGCCCGAAGCGCGCCGGCCCGCCGGCGTCGTTCTTCCCCCAGAACGACCACATGGAGGTCTCGTTCAGCCGCTGCGCGTGCCGCCAGACCTGCATCCCCCAGGTCTGCTCGACGTCGCGCGAGAAGCGGAGCTGGGAGAAGGGGATGCGCAGCTCCGCCGTCCACCCCAGCGAGTCCACCCGGGTGGCCGCCTCCCACACCGGGTCCCAGGACGGGTCCGCGGAGGGGGTGGCCTGCCCCGCGTCGTACTTCACGCCGGATGGGTTCACCTGGAACTCGGTCCGCCCCGAGTGGTCGTGGAAGGTGTCGAAAACGAGCAGCAGCCAGTCGCTCTCCACGGCCTGGTCGCGGCGGACCAGGCGGGTGCGCACCCCCTCCGCGCCCAGCGAGTCGTACATCCGCGCGCCCACGTAGAGCGCCTCGGCGTCGTAGGCGAAACGGACCTCGGTGCGCTGGGTGGCGGGCCTCCCCTCGTGCGGCTCCTGCTGGGTGAACCCGGAGGCGGCCGGGGCGGAGGCCCACACCTCCTCGTCCAGCCGGCCGTCCAGGGCCACCGGGGTGGTCCGCTCCACCGCCCGGACGGCCAGGTCGCGGGGGTGCTCGGCGCCGCCCTGGGCGGCGAGCGGTGCGGCCCAGGCGGCGGCCGCGAGGGCCGCTGCGACGAACGGGAGCGCGGGAGACGACATGCGGGGGCGGACGCGTCGTGTCATCGGGAGGGGCGCGGTCAACGGTCCGTGCGCGTGACGACGATGGGACCGTTGGAGGTGACCACCCGTACGGGGGCGCCCCCTGAGCCGAGCGTGGTGCGCAGGGGCCGGCCGGAGCGGTACCCCCCGGAGAGCGGGAGGTCGATGCGCGCCGGGCCGTTGGTGTTCCCCACCTCCAGCTCCGCCGAGTAGCCCTCGGGAATGCGCAGGGTGACCGGCCCGTTCACCGACTCGGCGTCGAGCCCCTCGCCGCTCCAGCGGGAGCCGTCCAGGTCCACGGAGATGGGGCCGTTGCGGACGCGCGCGTTCACGGCCCCGCCCACGCCCCGCAGCGAGACCGGACCGTTCTCGGTGCGCAGCGTCATCCGCCCGCTCACGTCCTCCACAGCCACGGGCCCGTTCCGGGCCGTCACCGACACGTCCTGCCGGTGGGGGACCCGGATGTCGAAGACCACGGACCAGCCCGTGCCGCGCGCCTGGGCGGGGCCGTCGGCGCGGACGGTGCCGCCCTCGGTGCGGATTGCGACGCGGCGCGCGATCTCCCGGGCCTCGGCCTCGGTGGCGGCGTGCGCCTGGATGCGCGCGGAGACCCGGACCTCGGCGGCGTCGGAGCCGTGCACCGAGGCGCCCCCGTTCTCCCCGCCGTCCACGGTGAGCGTCCGCGGCGGGCGGAGCGTCTCGGTGCGCACCTCGCAGAACCGGGCGCGCTCCGAGCCCCAGCGGGAGCCCTGCTCGCGGCAGTTCTCCAGCCACTCTGCGTCGCTGCGCTGGGCGGCGGCGGGGAGGGCGGCCAGCAGGGCCAGGAGGGCGGCGGCGGCGGCCGCGGCGTTTCGACGGGGGGTGCTCGACATGGGGTGCGCTCCGCAGGTGGTTGGGGTGGGTCTGGCGGGACCGTCTCGGGACCGGCTCCGGCTACAACGCACAGACACCGCCGGGCGGAGAATGGTTGGAAGCCGACCTGGAAAACTCCGTCAGAGATCCTCAGCGGCCGTCCCGGTGGACCGAACGCGAGCGGAGCCCCTCCCCTGGGGAGAGGGGCTCTGCCGGCAGCTCGGGCGGAGGCCCGGCGGAGTTCCCGGTCAGCGGTCCGAGCGGCGGACCCTCACCCCACCGTTGGTGGTGACCACGCGCACGGGGGCGCCCCCGGAGCCGAGCTGCGTCCGCACCGTTCTCCCGGAGCGGTACCCGTCGGGGAGGGGGAGGTCCAGGTCCATGCGGCCGTTCACCGCTCCCACCTCCAGTTGCGCGGAGTAGCCGTCGGGGATGGTGACGGAGACGCCGCCGTTGGTGCTCTCCGCGTCCAGCCCCTCGCCGTTCCACCGGCTCCCCTCCAGCTCCACGTTCACGCCCCCGTTGGTGGTGCGGGCGTTCACCGCCCCGCCCACACGGCGGAGCGAGAGCCCGCCGTTGGACGTGCGCAGCGTCATGCGCCCGCTCACGTCGTGCACGGTCACCCCGCCGTTGCGGGCCGTCACCGAGACGTCCTGCCGGCGCGGCGCGCGGATGTCGTGGCTCACCGACCACCAGGAGCCCCGGCTGGTCTCCGGCCCGGTGGCGATCACCGTCCCGTTCTCTACCCGCACCGAAAGCTGGCGGGCCAGCTCCCGGGCCTCCTGCTCGGTGGGCGCGGACGCCTGGACGCGTGAGGAGACCTGGATCTCGGCCGCGTCGCCGCCGCGCACGGTGACGCCCCCGTTGACCCCGGCGTCCACCCGCAGCGAGCCGGTGGGGCGCATGGATGCGGTGCGCACCTCGCAGAACAGGGCGCGGTCCCGGCTGCGGCGCTCCGCCTGCTCCCGGCAGTTCTGCAGCCACTCCTGGTCGCTCTGCTGCGCGGCGGCGGGGAAGGCGGCCAGCAGGGACACGAAGGCGAGGGCGGTCAGGGCGGCGCGGCTGGGACTCGGCATGGCAGGAGCGCTCCGGAGAGGGTTGGTCGAGGATCGGTCGGACCGGGTCGGGCCGCCGACGGCGGCCATTCCCGACACATGGACACCGCCCGATGGGTAAAGGTTGGCATTCGGTCGGCCCCACCGTCCCACCCTCACCGCTACTGCCTGCGCAGCCGGACGACTCCGCTCACGGTGCGGGCGGTGATCTCCGCCCCGCCGGGGCCGTTGGAGAAGCGCAGCCTCTCCACGGAGGGGGAGTCGTCGTCGCGAGTGGGACGCGGGCCCAGTTCGCTCTCGACCTCTCCGCTGCCCAGGCTGCTGAGGTCGAAGTGCGCCGCGATCCCCGAGGGGACACGCAGCTCCACGACCCCGCTGGTGCTTTCCAGATGCAGCGAGCCGTCGCGGGGGAGTGTGCCGGTGAACGCGACGCGCCCGGAGGTGCTGCGGAGCGTGGCGCGGCGCAGGCCGCCCCCGGTCACCTCCACGTCGCCGCTCACGCTGACGGCGTCCACGAAGCTTCCGGCCCTCGGCACGCGCACGTGGCCGCTCACGGTCTTCACGCGCAGCGTCTCCGTCGTGCCCACCACGTCCACGTTGCCGCTGATCCCCTCCACCGTCACCATCCGCGGGGTCCCACCGATGCGGAAGCTGCCGCTCATGGACTCCAGGTCCAGCGCGCCGGTCACCCCTTCCACCGCGATGCTCCCGCTCCGCGTCTTCACCACCACCCGGCTCCCGGCGGGGACGCGCACCTCCATCTCCACGTGGTCGGCAGCGCGGACGGTGGCCACTCCGCCGTCCCGCGCCACCCGCACCCTTCCGTCGGGGTCGTCCGTGGAGGCCGACACCTCGGCACGGCTCCACCCGACCACCCGTACCGAGCCGCTGGCCGAGTGGACGGCCACGGTCCCGTTTCGCGGCACCTCCGCCCGGGTCTGGGCCCCGACTCCGGCCGAGACCCCTCCCAGGAGGGCAAGCACGCACAGTGCAATCGATTTCATGGGGCTCGGCCTCAGGTTTGTGCCGACAGGCGCAGCGTGCGCTCCAGCACGTCGATCTTATCCCGATGGGTGGCGGCCAGCACGTTCGAGAGCTCCGCGTTTGCCGGGTCCAGCTCCAACGCGGCGCGGGCCTCCCTGATCGCACTGTCGATGATCCGGAGGTTCTCTTCCACCACCTCGGCCGTCTCCGGCGCGAGCGCGCCCCGGTTCGCCGCCAGGGCCGCCTCCAGCTCCGCGGCCGTGCGGACGTACCCCACCTCCGCACGCTGGAGCTCCATCCGCGCCGCGCCGGTCCCATCTCCCTCCATCACGGCCGCAATCGGCGCCGGTCCGCCCCGGTCCCGCAGCAGCGCCGCCGTGATCCCGGCGGAGAACGCCGCCAGAACGATCGCCGCCGCGGCCAGCTCCCGGCGAGACAGCCGCACGGTCCACCGGGTCCATCCCGGCCGGGCCGCGACCTCGTCCAGGAGCGCCCCCCAGAGCCCCGGCGGCGGGGCGACCTCCCGGGGGAGCGCCGCGGCCTCGTGGAGCAGCTCCCGCAGCCCCTCGACTTCCGTCCGACACGCCGGGCAGCCGGCGAGGTGGCCCGCCACCGCGTCCCGCTCGGGGGCGGGGAGGAGGGCGTCCACGAAGTCGTTCAGCCGCTCTTCCGTCGGGTGTGTGCTCATCGTCCGATCGCCTCGCGCAGTAGCTTCCGGGCCCGGTGGAGCTGCGCCTTGGTGGTCCCCACCGCGGTCCCGGTCATCGTCGCGATCTCCTCGTGCTTGTACCCCTCGATGTCGTGGAGCACGAACACCGTCCTGGCCCCCGCCGGGAGTGCCGCGATGGCCCGCTCCAGCGTGATCCGCGTCTCGGGGCTGGATTCGCGACCACCCCGCTCGAATGCCTCCGGTGTCCCCGTCGTCTCCACCCTCGCGTGCCGCCGCCGATCCGAGCGCACGGTGTTCAGTGCCAGGTTCAGCGCGATCCGCCGGAGCCATGCCGCGACCTCCCCTTCACCCCGGAACGAGCCGAGCTTCCTCCAGGCGCGCACGAACACGTCCTGCGTCAGCTCGCCGGCGCGGTTCGCGTCGCCGGTCATGCGCAGGCACAGGGCGTAGACCCGCCCGGAGTTGTCCCGGTAGATCCGCTCGAAGGAAGGCGGTTCCGGGGATCCGGGGACGACGCGGGGGCCGGGTCTCACTCTCTCGGACGGCGGAGCCGGAGGGGCGGTGGTGTCGATGCTGGCGATCCGGTCGGGGAAGCGCCGCTGCTCCCGTGACGAAGACACCGAGCGCACCGGATTGGTTTGAATGGAGGGTCCCGGCGGACGGCGTCGTGGAAAGTGGACGTGAAAAACCCGCGGAGCCCCACCCCCGGGGGGGTGGGGCTCCGCCGGCGCCGGCCCCGCGTCGCTACCGGCGCACCCAGCGCTCCGTGCGCGGCGGCTGCACCGGCTGGGGGAGCGCGCGGAGGTACGCCACCAGGGCGTCCAGGTCCACCTGGCCGAGGCGGGTCATCCGCGCGTCGCGGAGCGAGGCGTAGCCGTCCCCGCCGGTGGCCACGAACTCCGACGTGCCCACCGTGACCGTGTCGGCGTCGCGCACCGTCCGGCCGGACGCCAGGCGGATCTCCCGGACCCGCGACCCGGCCGCGCCCGACGGATCGTAGGCCACCGTCATCCCGGAGAGGTGCGCGTCGGGGCCCTCGCCCTGCGCGAGGGCGTTCTCCAGCGCGGCGCGGAGCTGGGCGCCCGTGGCGGCCACCGTGACCAGCTCGTTCTGGAACGGCTGCAGCTCGTACAGCATCCCGTAGGTGATGGGTCCGGCGGGCATGGCCCGGCGGACGGAGCCGGTGTTCACCAGGGCGACCTGCGCGCCCGTGCGCGCACGCACCGCGTCGGCGACCAGGTTCCCCAGCGGGTACTCGGCCCCCTCGCGCTCCATGGGCACGGCGAAGCTCACCACCACGCGCTCGCTGATGGGGCGCACGTTCGTGTCCCATTCGGCGACCACCCGCGCCACGGCGGTGTCCGGGTCCACCTCGTCGGCCCACGCGGTGCGGACCTCGCGCGTGGTCGCCACGGTTCGGCCGCCGCGGCGCTCCAGGTCGGTCAGGCTGTAGGCCACGCTGTACGACGCCGCCTCCGCCACGGGGGTTCCGCCCACCGTGGTCAGCACGCGCTGGTGCGTGTGTCCGCCCAGGACCAGGTCCACGGGCTCCGTGAGGCTCTCCACCATCTCCAGCAGCTCCCCGCGGCACCCGCTGGACTCGGCCGCGGGCGGGGCGCCGGGCCGGGGGCCCTCGCACTCGGCGCCCGTGTGCACCGTCACCACGACGAAGTCGGCCCCGGCCGCGCGGGCCTCCCGCACGCCCCGGTCGATGGCGGGGGCCTCCGGGCCGAACTCCAGCCCCTGGACCCGTCCCGCCAGGACGATCCTCGGCGTGGAGGAGAGCGCGGCGCCGACCACCGCCACCCGCACCCCGTCCCGCTCCAGCAGGGTCCAGGGCCTCAGCCACTCCGGCTGCCGCTGCGTGCCTGCCGTGTACACGTTGGCGGCCAGCCAGGGGAAGCGGCTCTCCGCCGCCCGCGCGCGGAGGGTGTCCAGCCCCCAGTCGAACTCGTGGTTCCCCAGCGTGGCGGCGTCGTACCCGGCGACGTTGTGCGCCGCGACCGTCGCGCGGCCCCAGCTCAGGTTGGAGATGGCCGTCCCCTGCATGTCGTCGCCGGCGGAGAGGACGAAGACCGGACCGTCGAAGCGGGCGGCGGCGCTGTCGAAGTGCGCCGCGAGCACCGCGGAGCCCCCCACCGTCCGCCCTCCGGCCCACGAGGGGCGCTGGGGGTGGAGCCGGCCGTGGAAGTCGTTGGTGTGCACGATGCGGACGCGCTTCACCGGCTCCGGAGCGGGCGTGGGCGCGGCCGGCGCAGGCGCGCACGCGGCCAGGGCGAGGAGGGCGGCCGTGCCGCCGGCCAGGAGGTGTCCGCGCGGGTTCATGTCGTGCCTCGTTCGGGTGGAGTCGAGGGCGCGGCGCCGGGGCGGCCGCGCCGGACCAACATACCGGGACGGCCCGAGAGCGCAATGCGCGGGCGCCCGCCGTGACGGCCTCGCTACGCCCCGCTTGCCATTCGGGCGGCCGCCATGCACTTTGGTGGGTATAGCGTACGCTCCCTTCATCTCCTTTCTCGCCCTCCCGGAGACCGCATGGCGGAGAACATCCCCCCGAAGCACCGGACCGTAGACAAGGACGGCTACCGGCTCACCTTCTACCCCGGCTTCCTGCGCGAGGGAGTCGTACGGGTGGACGGGAAGGAAGACGTGCTGTACGAGCAGGGCGTCGCGCACCCGGTCAAGGACCAGCCGGACGAGCCGCTCACCCGGTGGGAGCTGCGGCTGCAGGGCGGGCCGAACAGCCGGGACTTCACCCTGCACGTGGACGATCCGCAGCGGGAGATCGCCGAGATCGTGGTCAAGCTCTACCCCAGGGGGCACCGTCCCGAGACGGGCGAGGACCCCGAGCCCAACGAGGAGTTCCTGGGGAAGAACGGCGCCATCCTCTGTCCTCCCATCTGCTGACCCTCCCGCCGGGCGGCCCCCCGGCGCCCGGCGCGAAAGCCCCGCCCCATGACCACCGCCGTCCTCCAGTTCGTCGTCCAGCTCCTCACCCTCGCGTTCGCGATGGTCGCCCTTGCGGTGGCGCGCTCCCGCGGGGCCATGCCGCCCGTGCACCGGGCGGCGTGGACCGTGGCCGGCGTCTTCTTCCTCTGGCGCGGGGTCCCGGGGGTGCTGCAGGGCCTCGCCGCGTTCTGGGCGCTGCTCTCGGGGGCGGGGTCGGAGCCGTACGAGCTCTTCGTGCGCTGGGGGCCCACCATGAACCACGGCCGGACGCTGGTCGCGGTCGCGACGGGGTGGACGCTGATGGCGCTGCCGCTCCTGCGGGGGCGTTCCACGTCGCGGCTGGCCCCGGGGCTGAACGCCGCCTGCCTGGTCCTGGCGGGGACCGGCGCGTACCTGGGGTGGCAGGAGGGGGGGATCAGCCTCCAGCACGTGAACTCGCTCACCGTGCTGGGCGCGGTGGAGCTGATCGGGCTGCTGGCCGGGCTCCTGGTGGGGGTGTTCCTCTCCACCATCGACCGCTATCTCTGGCTCGCCCTCTGCCTGTTCGCGGTCCAGGTGGCGCTGGACGTGGTGTGGTACTTCGCGACCACCGGCTTCTTCTCCAGTGACGGCTGGTACCCGCCCCAGCCGGTGCGGTACCTGTACTCCACCGCGATCCTGTCGGCGGGGTGCGCGCTCGCCTGGCACCGGCTCGTCCTGGCGCGGCGCGGCGCGCGGGTGGCCGGCCTGTTCGACGGCGTGGGCAGCGGCATCTTCCCCTCGCCCCGGCCCTGGGGATAGTCGCGCCGTCCGGCCGCCCGCCCGCGGGTAATTCCGGCCAAGCGGTTCGTGCTCTTGCGCTTCCGGTGTGACCTGCACACTTTGGTTTCCCTCCGCAGCACCCCTCCCTTCACACCCGGAGACGTCCATGTCCGACAACAGCCACGAACACAAGACCGTTGCCAAGGATGGCTACGAGGTGACCTTCCATCCCGCGTTCGCCAGCCGCTGCGTGGTCAGGGGCAACGGCGAAGGGGCGGAGCCGAAGGAGCTGTACAAGCTGGAAGGGAAGCACGTGTTCAAGAACGGGGCGAAGCACCCCAAGAGGCACACGATCAGGCTGAAGGGCGGGGAGCACAACCGCGACCTGGAGCTGGTGATCAACGACCCCAAGCACCACGTCGCCCGCATCGTGGTGGAGATGTACCCCGAGGATCACGAGCCCGGCTGGGGGGCGAGCACCCTGTCCGTGGAGACCTTCGAGTCGGAGAACGGCGTCGCCACCTGCCCGCCGGATTGCGACAACGGGGGCGGGGGCGACAACACGCTCCCCTGACCCGGGATCGTCTCGAAGGCAGTCGTCCTGGCGGAAAGGCGGTCCGCCCCGCCGGGGCAGCCCGCCTCGTGGATGGCGGCGTAGCTCCTAGACGACCCTCGCAGCGCCCGAAAGGCAGGCTCCAGTGGTAGTGCTGGCACTCCAAGTCGTCATGGCCCTGGTCAAAGTTCTCGCGGGGGCCGCGATCCTCGCGGTCGGCCTGCGGGAGCTGCAGGGTACCCGTGTCCACCGTCTGGCCTGGCAGCTCACCGGCTTCACGTTCGTGGTCGGCGGGACGAGCATGGTTCTCCAGACCGGGATCTTCGCTCCCTGGGCCTACTTCGCGGGCAGGGGGACGCCGGTGTACGACGCCTTCCTGCGCTGGAACCCCGCCCTGACCCAGAGCCGGACCTTCCTCGTGATCGGCCTGGGGGTGGTGCTCTCGCTGCTGCCGCTGATCGGCCGGTACGAGCGGGGGGTGGTCCGCCTGGCCGTCGCGTTCCTGCTCGCCGCGATGGCCGCGGGCGGCGTCTTCGGGTGGCTGGAGGGGGCGTACGTCTCAACGCGGTTCTATCCCTCCACGGCGGTGGCGAACCTCCTTGAGCTGATCGCCCTCTTCGCCGCCCTGTTCGTCGCCCTGACGGCCGACACGATGGACAGGCACCTGTGGCTGGCGCTCGCCGTGTACTCCGTCTCCATCGGGCTGAACGTCATCGTGTACTCCGCCCTGGCGTGGATCCGCGTCGAAGGGGTCTGGTCGCCCAGCCCCCGCTTCGTGCAGTTCTTCCTGGTGGCGGCGCACGCGACCATGCTGGGGCTCGCGCTGCGCCGGCTGCAGCTCGCCCGCCGCGGGGTGCGGGTGGGGAGCCTGCTGGAACCACCCTTGCGGGAGCCGATCTCGGTGCTGCGCTGAGGCGGTCCGGTCGGGGCTCCGGGAGGGAACACCGGGAGGGCCGGGCTGCATGCCGGCCCTCCCGTAGTTCTGTCCGCAACCCCGAGCCAGGAGCGTCGTGCTGACCCTCGCACTCCAGTGCCTGACCGCGGTGCTAGGCTGCTGCTTCGCCCGGGCGGCGCTGTCCATCTCGCGCCACCGGACGGCGCTCGCGCCGGACCGGCGCGCGGGGTGGCTGCTGGCGGCGGTGGGGTTCGGGGTGTTCGGCGCGTCGAGCGCGGTGCAGGACGTGGGCGCCGTGGCGGCGTTCCTTTTGGGGGAGGGGACCGCGGTCTACGACACGTACCTGCGGTGGGCGCCGGCCATGAACCACTCCCGCATCGGCGCGGGGATCGCGTTCGGCGGGGCGATGGCGTGGGTGGCGTGGCGCGGCCGCTTCCCCGGCCGGCTCGGCTGGGCCGTGATGCTGGCGGCCATGCTGGTGGGGATGCTCGCCGGGGCGGCCGGCGGGGCGCGGGAGGGCCCGTTCGAGATGCGGGTGCACGGCTTCACCGCGGCCACCGGGCTCACGGTGGAGCTGATCGCGTTCGCGACGGCGCTGCTGGTGGCCGCCTCGCGCGGCACCCTGGACCTGTTCCTGTGGACGGCGCTGATGTTCTACGCGTCGAGCATGGCCCTCAGCGTGCCGCTCCTCTCCAGCGCGAGCCTGGCGGACTCGGTGGGGCACCGCCGGCCCGCCGCCTGGCTGCTGCAGCTCCAGCCGGCGGTGCTGGGGGCCATGATGCTGGGAGTCGCCCTCTTCCGGCTGGCGCTCCTGCAGAGGGGGCTGCGGGTGCGGGACGTGCTGGGGAGGGGGCCGGGACGTCGCCCGCGAGTCCTGGACCTGGACCGCGCCGGCGACGCCCCCGCGGGCGTCCTGCGGGAGCGCTGAGCCGGGTCAGCCGCCGCAGGCCAGCCGCGACAGCACGCCCGGCTCCCCCTTGCCGGGGGACTCGCTGGTGAGGAACACCGAGCCGTCGTCCCGGATCTCCACGGCCTCCCCCTGCGGCTCCCCCAACGACGCCAGGTCGACCCGGTCGGCGGTGGGCTCGCTGCTGGCCAGGAGGTCGGCGGTGCGGAAGAGGTAGAGCCCCGTGTAGGTGCGCACTGCCACCCGCGTGCCGTCCGGGGTGGCCGCGGCGCCGGTGACCTGGTTGATCCGCCCCGGCTCCGCGGTGCTGAGGCTCGACACCCGCTGGAGCGTCGCCGTCGCCCCGGCGCGGAAGACGCCGGGGACGCGGTACAGCTCCACCGGGTTGCGGCGGCCCTTGGTGACCAGGTAGATGCCGCCGTCGGGGAGGACGAACATGGCCTCCGAGTCGCGCGGCCCGCCGGGGTAGCGGAGCGTCATCCGCTCCGCGGGCGCGGTCGCGGCGGCGCCCGGTTCCGGCTCGGGGACCCGGTACAGCTCCACGTTCCTGCGGCCCGCCTCGTTGTCCCCCGTGTCGGCCACGTACAGGCAGGCGCCGGCGGGGCAGGGGCCCGCGGCCACGTCCTCCCAGTCGCGGTTCTGCGCGCCGGTCACCGCCACCGTCCCCAGCAACCGCCCGCCCGCGTCCATGGCGAACAGGACCGCGTCGCCGCCGGAGTCGTTGTGCGTCCAGAAGATCCCCGGTCGGCGGCGGCTCTCCGCCAGCCCGCTGGACTCGCTCACCGTCTCCGGGAGGGGGACGGAGCGCTGCTCCACCGAGCAGGCCGCCCCCGCCGCGCCCCCGGGCACGTCGCCGGGCCCGCAGGCCGCGAGGGCCAGCAGGGCCAGCAGGGCCAGGGTGGGGAGGCTGGGGGCAAGGCTCGGTCGCATCGGTCCCATTGCGTGCGAAATCCAGCTCCATGTGAATCGAACCCGATCAGGCCCCCTCCCGGGGGCACGCCCACACCCGCCGTTCACTCCCGTTCACGCGCGGCGTGCGGCGCGCGCGCCGGGCGGCGGTAGTAGGAGCCGTCGGATCCCAGCTCCCAGGCGTCCGGGTCGGCGAGCTGCTCGTCGAGGACGCGGTCCAGCTCGGCGCGGTGCCCGGGATCGGCCACGGGCGCCACCACCTCCACGCGGGTGGCGAGGTTGCGGGTCCGCCAGTCCGCCGAGCCGATGTAGTACTCCGGCTGGCCCGCGTTGGCGAAGCGGAAGATGCGGGCGTGCTCCAGGAAGCGCCCCAGCTTGCTCACCACGCGGACGTTCTCGCTGTACCCCGGCACCCCCGGGCGGAGCGAGCAGATCCCGCGGACGATCAGCTCCACCCGCACCCCCGCCCGCGACGCCTCGTAGAGCGCGGCGATCATGGTCCGGTCGGCCAGGCCGTTGATCTTGACCCGGAGGTGCCCGCCGCGCCCGTAGCGGGCGTGGTCCGCTTCGCGCGCGATCAGCTCCAGGAAGCGCTCCCGCAGGTTGAAGGGGGCCACCAGCAGCTTGCGGAAGCGGTGCTCCTCCCGCTCGCCGGTGAGGAGCGCGAACAGGTGCGCCACGTCGGCCGCCAGCTCCGGGTCGGCGGTGAGCAGCCCCAGGTCGGTGTACGACGAGGCGGTCGAGGCGTTCAGGTTCCCGGTGCCGATGTACGCGGTCTGGCGCATCTCCGTCCCCTCCCGCCGCACCACCAGCGCCACCTTGGCGTGGATCTTCTGCCCGGGGATGCCGTAGGCCACGCGGATCCCGGACGCCTGGAGGTAGCGCGCCCACTCCACGTTGCGCTGCTCGTCGAAGCGCGCGGTGAGCTCCACCAGCGCCACCACCTCCTTCCCCCGCTCGCTCGCCCGCCGCAGCGCCTCCACGATGCGCGACGAGCGGTTGGTGCGGTACAGCGCCAGGCGGATGGAGACCACCTCCGGGTCCTCGGACGCCTCCAGGAGGAAGCGCTCCACCGTCCCCTCGAAGGAGTCGTAGGGGAAGTGGACCAGCACGTCGCGCTCGCGCAGCGTGCCGATCACCGACTCCGCCCCCCGGAGCGGGTCGCGGCCCCGGAATGGGGGATACTTCAGCTCGGGGAAGGGGAGCCCGGCGACCTCGTGCAGTCCCCGCAGGTCGATGAGCCCGTCCACCTGGTACACGTCGTCGTCCTCCAGCCCCACCGGCGCGTCGCGGGCCTCGAAGCGCAGCTCGCGCAGGAGCAGGTCGCGCACCGCGGGCGCCGTCCCCCGCTCCACCTCCAGGCGCACCACCGGGCGGTAGGGGCGCTTCGCCAGCTCCTCCTCCACCGCCCGGAGCAGGTCGCCCACCACCTCGCCCTTGGGGACGTGCAGCTCGGCGCTGCGGGTGACCCGGAAGAGGCAGGCGTGCACCAGCTCCACGCCCGGGTACACCTCGCGCAGGTGGGCGCGGACCACCGCCTCCAGCGGCACCATGCGGTCGCCCCCGGGGATGGGGACCAGCCGCGGCAGCTCGCCGGGGAGCGCCAGCACTGAGAGGCGCAGCTCCCCGTCGTGCGGGTCGCGCACCACCACCGCCAGCGCGGGGCGCAGGTTGCGGATGTGGGGGAAGGCGTGGCCGGGCCCGGCCGCCAGGGGCTGGAGGAGGGGGTGCACCTTGTCGCGGTAGTAGCCGCGCAGGAAGGCGTGCTCGTCCGCGGTGAGCGCGTCGATCTCCAGGACGTGGATCCCGTGCTCGGCCAGCTCGGGGAGGAGGCGGTCCCGCAGCAGGTCGTAGGCGCGGTCGGCCAGCTCGAACCCGCGGGAGCGCATGGCCTCCAGCTGCGCGACGGGGGTGGCGCCGTCCAGGGTGCGCTTGGTGCTCCCGGCGGCCACCTGGTGCTTGAACCCGGCGATGCGCACCCGGAAGAACTCGTCCAGGTTGGCGCTGAAGATGGAGACGAAGCGCACCCTCTCCAGGAGCGGGGTGCGGGGGTCCTCGGCCAGCACCAGCACGCGGCGGTTGAAGGCCAGCGAGCTCAGCTCCATGTTCAGCAGCGAGCCGGGGGGCAGCTCCCCGCCGGGCCCGGGCTCCGCTCCGCGGCCGTTGCGCAGCTCCGTGGCGGGGAGCATGGCCGACACCGTCCGGCCCCCCGAGCCGGGGGACGGCTGGAGCACGGTGCACGGCCCCCCGTCCGGCGCCGCGGGGACCCCCTCCCGCGCCAGGATGCGCCGCGCCCGCTCCGGCAGCTCCTCGGCGGCGGGTCGCAGCCCGTAGTCGGCGGCCAGCCCGCGCGCCATCTCCTCCGCCTCCGTCGCCGCGGCGACGGGGGCGCGCAGCACCACCCGGAACAGGTCGGCCGCGGCGCGGCCGCTCCGCACGGTGATGGTGTCGCAGGCCAGCGTCGCGCCGCCCGGCTCCGCGCCGTCCAGCTCCACGGTGCGGGTCCGCCGCGTCGTCTCCAGCTCCAGGCGGGGGCCGAGCCGCGCCGGGTCCACCGCGGCGCGCAGGAGCCGCGCGGCCTCGGAGTCGCCCTCGAACGCCTCGCGAGGCGAGGACCCCGGCAGGTCGGCGGCGGCGCGCATCGGGGCCGCCTGCCCCGCCGGGTCGCGCGCCTCCACCGCCAGCGTGCTCCGCCCGTCCGCGCGGAAGCGGAGCGACACGGTCACCCCGCGGCGCTCCAGCTCGCCGCCCGGGGTGTCGAAGTACACCTCGCGGAAGAGCTCGATCTCTGGCGGGCCGCAGGGGACCTCCGCCGGGGCGGGGTCGGAGGCGATCCGGTCCAGGACGGCGAGGGCGGGGGCCTCGAAGAAGAGTGCGTGCTCGTTGCTCATGCGGGCGGCCGGCCCCCTCAGAAGGGGAAGCCCAGGCGGAAGTACAGGTCGCCCTTCTCCCCGTGGGCGAAGAGGACGCTGGCGACGGCGCGCCGCTGCATGAAGGCGAACCACGCGCCTCCTCCCAGCGCGGTGTGCCACTCGTCCGAGTCCTCCCCGTCGGCCCACACCCGGCCCGCGTCGGCCAGCGCGGTCACGCCCAGCTCCCCGCGCACCCCGATCTTGGCGGGGAGGAGCGGCGCGCGCAGCTCCAGGTTGGCGTACGCCGCGGCGTCCCCCGCGAAGCGCTCGTACGAGTACCCGCGAAGCGTCCGGGACCCGCCCACGAACGCCGCCTCCTGGAAGGGGAAGTCGCCCAGGGCGCGCACGCCCCCGGCGCGCAGCGCCAGGGTGGGGCCGCGCTCGCCGGGGAGCGAGAAGTAGGCGTTGCCCTCGGCCTGTGCGCGCCCGAAGGGCCCGTCGGCGTCCCAGCCCAGCGGGACGACGGTGCCGCCCGCCGTCAGGCGGAAGCCGCTGCGGGGGAAGGTGGCGGAGTCGCGCCGGTCCCACTCGGCCTCGGCCCGGGCGCCCACCTCGCCGAAGGGCTCGGTGCCGCGGGGGCGGATCGCCGCCAGCGGGGTCCCCGGCTCCACCTCGGCGTCGTACCAGCGCACCAGCGGCCCGAAGGAGAGCCGCGCCCCCTCGCCCGGGAAGCGGTGCCAGAGCGGCTCCAGGGAGAGCTGCGTGTGCCACACCCTGTAGCGGTCGCCGTCCCCCTCCGAGGTGGTCTCGTTGCCGAAGCCGTGGAAGCGGGTCACCTCCATCTCCGAGGCGCGGGCCAGCACCGTGAAGTGGTCCGGCGACGACACGCGGCGGAAGTCCGCCCGGTACTCGGCGGCGAAGCGGTTCTCCAGCGGGGCCCAGGTCCCCTGCAGCGTCCAGCGCGTGGCGTGGGGGTGCCGGCGGAAGCCGTAGCGCGTCCCCCCCGGCCCCCCGCCGACCACCGGGCCCACGTTGGACTTCCACCCCACGATGGGGGAGAAGAGCGAGCGGCTGCTCCCCCAGGTGCGGGGCGGGCTGGTCAGGTTGCCGCGGGTGTGCTCCGGCGCCTCGTAGGGCCGGCGGTCCACGCGCGTCCCGGGCCCCGGGACGAAGCGGTTCTCGCCGCGGTCGTCGTAGAAGGCCGTGCGCGTCCCCAGCGTCTCGGAGCGGTCCTCGAACACGTCGTCGCCGCCGCCGCCGATGACCCGCACCAGGATGCTCCGCCCGACACTGCCGCGGACCACGGCGCGGTCGTCGCCGCCGTGCAGGTCGATGCGCACCTCGCGCGTCTCGGCGGGGACGAAGCGCCTGCGGTAGTGCGGGGTACGCGCCGCGACGCCCCCCTCCAGCAGGAAGATGCGCACCTCGACGCTCCCGTCCGGGAGGCGCTCCACGTCCAGCAGCTCGTCGCGGTCGGTGGCGTGCACCTCGGGCTCGGTGTTGATCTGCGCGTAGAAGCGCTGCGCCACCTCCCGCAGGCGGTCGCGCCGGCCGCGCAGCGCGTCGCCCACCTCCTCGGCGCTGCGCTCGTAGTACTCGGGGGGCATGCGCCGGAGCGCGGACTCGATGACGGCGTCGGTCAGCCGCCCCTGGAGCGCCGCGGCGACCGAGTCCCAGGCGGGGCGGGGGACGTCCGCCAGGAGCCGCCGGTCCAGGTGCTGCGCGTTGATGGTGAGCCCGTACAGCGAGCCGGGGTAGCGCGGGCCGTAGAGCACCGCCTTGGGGTAGACCCCCTTGGCTGCGCGCACCAGGGCGCCGTCGTAGTCCACGAACACGTAGTCGCGGTCGCGGGGGACGGCGCGCCAGACGTGCGCCCCGCCGCGGTCGAACCGGGCCCACTGGTACTGGTCCTCGTGGCGGTCCCAGTCGCCGAAGAGGAGGTCCATGAGCCGCCCGGCCAGGTAGTCCCGCGAGTCCAGCCGGTGCTCCGGCCCCGCCTCCAGGTCCTCGAAGAAGTTCTCGGTCTGCTTGATCTTGGCGGCGCCCCCCCAGGCGGGGGCGGTCCAGACGGCGTCCGGCTCCTGCTCCTCCGGCGGCTCCGCTTCCTCCTCGCTGCCGTCCTGCCCGTCCTCGTCCGGCTCCTCCGGCTCGTTGGGTCGCACCTCCAGCCACCCCAGCATCCCCGCGAACTGCTCGCGGAAGCGGCCCAGGCGCGGGTCGTCGGGCATCACCATCAGCCGGGGGGAGACGTGCAGGATCCCGGCGGCGTCCAGCAGGGCGGCGGTCACCGCCGCCCCCGCGGGGTGCAGCGAGCTCACCTGGTCCTGGATGACGGCGTCCACCACCGTGTTCTTGAGATCCGGCGGGAGGGCGCGGGTGTGGTCCTTGTCGACCGAGCGGAAGGCGTACTCCCGCCCGTCCGCCCCCTGGAAGCGGAGCGAGACGGTCTGGTTCCCCCCGCCCGTCCGTACGGGGGTGAGCCCCCCCCCGGTGGTGCGCAGGTCCAGGACCGGCACCCGCACCGGGGTGGCCCAGAGCTGCCGGTAGTCCTCCCCGAAGAGGAGCTCCCAGGTGCGGCTCGAAGCGTACTCCGGGCCGGCGACCACGGTCAGCGTCTCCTGCGCGCACAGCGGGGCGGGGGCGGCGAGCAGGGCCAGCGCCGCCCCGTACAGCGTCGTCCTAGCGCGCATCGGCCTCTCCTTCCGCGGCTGCCCTGGCGGGGACCGGCTCGCCCCGGGGCCGGTCGAGCCAGGCGGAGTAGTTCTCGGAGGGCTGGCCCTCGGCGTCCACCAGCACCACTGCCAGGCGCACGCGACCGTCGGTCAGCACGGTCAGCCGCATGAAGCCGCTGGCGCGGTTGGCGTAGCGGGTGCCGGTGATGGCGCGCACCTGCGAGGTGTGCCCGTAGATCCCGCCCCCGCTCACCAGCAGGTAGCCCGCCGGGTCCCTGCGCAGCACCTGGAGGTTGTGCTCGTGCCCCGCGGCGTAGACCAGCGGCCGCTCCGGCTGGAAGGCGACGGTGAGCACCCGGATCATCCGCTGGTACCCGGTGGTGGAGATGTCCTGGTCGGCGAAGCCGCCGCGGCGCGCCCACGGGTAGAGGGGAAAGGCGTACGAGGGCCAGTCGAAGTAGCCGCCGTGCTCCCCCCCGGAGACCAGCGGGTGGTGCGCCACGACCACGGTGACCCGCGTTCCGGCGGTGCGCAGCAGCGCTCGCACCGAGTCGATCACCTGCCTGTCGTCGAAGGCGGCGCACCCGGACTCCGGGCCCCGGGGCTTGGCGTGGTCGTGGAGCCACCACTGGGTGTCCAGCGCCACGATGCGTACGGCGTCGCCCAGGTCCACCACCTCGGGGCCCGGGCACCCTCCGCGGGGGAGGTACTCCAGCTGGTCGCCACCCTTCTCCTCCAGGTACTCGGCCTGCCGCCGGACGGCCGCCCACCCGTCGCCGCCCCCCGCATCCCAGTCGTGGTTGCCGGGGACGAAGAGCCCCCGCACCCCGGTGTCGCGGAGCACGTCCACCTGCTCGTTCAGGATGCGCTCGGCCTCGTCGCGGTAGGCGTGCCCCTCCGGCGGGAGCCCCGCGGGGTAGACGTTGTCGCCCAGGAAGACCACGTAGCTGCGCGCCGGGTCCCAGCGGATGGCCCGCTTCAGCCCTTCCAGCACCGGCTCGTCGCGGGGCGCGGGGAGTCCCGCGTCGCCGATCAGGAACAGGTCCACGGCGATGGAGTCGGGCGGCGCGGCACCGATCACCTTCCCCAGGTTGAGGGATGGCCGGGCGCAGCCGCTCGCGACGAGCGCCGCGGCGAGCGCGGCGCAGGCGGTCCGTACGATGCTCTTCAATTACTCCTTCTTCTTTACCTTTTTGGGCTTCTTCTCGCCCTTGTTCCGCTTCCGCTTGCGGATCCGGAAGGGGATGTACTCCGCCGCGGCGAGCTGCGCCGCCCAGCGCTCGTCCAGCGCTCCCACCAGCTCCGCGGGCATGACCTGCTTCTTCAGTCGCAACACGTATTCCATCGTGAACACCCCCTCCTGGCGCGGGACCACGTCCGCGAGCATCCAGTCGCGGGCCATGTCGCCCATCGCCTCCTGCACCATCTGCCGGGCCAGGTCGGGCTGGGGGGAGTGGACCAGGAGGATGCCGTCGGAGCGCAGCTCGTCCGCGTCCTCCAGGAGCCTCCGCCGGATCTGCCGCTGGGCATCCGGCGACTGCGCCACCATCAGCTCCGGGTCGCCCACCGAGAGGATCCCGGTGCGCCCGTAGCGCCCCCCGTAGATGGACCCGACGTTGTACTTCCAGAGGGCCAGGACCACCAGGTTGAAGGTCAGCGACATCACCAGCGCCACGTCCAGCGCCTGCACGCCGGCGGAGAGCCCGATGCCGATGACCAGGAACACGTAGACCGCGTCGCGGGGGTCCTTGAGCGTGTTGCGGAAGCGCACCGCGGCCACGATCCCGGCCAGGCTGAACGCCAGCGCGATGCTGTTCTTCACCACCAGGGCGATCCCCGCCACCACGACGGGGAGGATGATGACCGAGCGGACCAGGGCGGGGTCGTAGCGGAAGCGCTTGACCCGCATGTAGATCCACGCGACCGGCAGGACCAGCGACAGGGCGCCCAGGATCACCAGCAGGGTGATGAGCGCCCGGTCCAGCGCCGCGTCCAGGAAGGGCGTCGCCGTGTCGCCGATCCCCTGCACCCGCGCGCCGGTGAGGATCTCCTCCGCGCCGGTGATGGAGGGGATGACGGCCGGCTCCACGAAGGCGCGGCGCACCGCCGGGACGTAGGAGACCAGCACCGCGTCCACCGCGATGACCAGCGCGTAGTAGACGAAGAGGAGGAAGAGCGGCAGCCTGCGCAGGCCCTCCAGCCGCCGGAGAAAGCCGTTCCGGCGCCGCCCCTCCGCCGCGGGGAAGGCGCCCGGGCGCACCCGCGGACGGGTCTGCGGAGGCCCGTCCGCCGTGGCGGGAACGGGTGGCGCGCCGTCCGCCGGCTCCGGGGGCGGGCCCCCGGTGAGCAGGGTCTCGGATTCCGTCGGTGGTTCGGTCCGTTCGTTCTCCATTCGTCCCTTCGCTGGCGCCACGGGTCTGCCGCGCCTTCCGGCGCGCGGAGAAGCAGGATCCACGCCGTTTGTAACGGGGAGCTCCCGCTTCGGCCGGGGATGCGCGGTGTGACCCGGGCCGCGCCCGACTGTTCCCCCCGCCGGTGACACGGTATCTTGTACGGCGGGGTCCGCAAGGCTCCCGCCCCGCGACGACCCTCTCCGGCCCCCGCATGAGCGACCCGGCGGCATCCCCCACCCCTCCCGGCACGGGCGGCGTCCCCCGGCGCATCCTCCTGGCCGACTGCGACATGTTCTTCGTGCAGGTGGCCAAGCTGGAGGACCCGGAGGGGGTGGGCCGGCTGGATCTGGTGCTGGTGGGCGGGCGCCCCGAGGGGCGCGGGGTGGTCACCTCCGCCTCGTACGGCGCCCGCCGCTTCGGGGTGCGCTCCGGGATGCCCATGTCGCAGGCCGTGCGGCTCTGCCCGGGGGCCACGGTGGTCCCCGTCCCCCGGGGCGCCTGCTCGCGCCGCAGCCGCGAGGTGGAGGCCGTGCTCCGCCGCTTCGCCCCGGTGGTGGAGGCCGCCTCCATCGACGAGTTCTACCTGGACCTCACCGGGACGGAGCGGCTCTACGGCGGCGAGCCGCTGGAGCGCACCGCCGAGCGGATCCGCCGCGTGGTGCGCGACGAGGCCGGGATCTCGGTGTCGCTGGGGGGCGGGACCACGCGCACCATCGCCAAGATGGCCACGCGGCTCGCCAAGCCGGAGGGGATCCACGTGGTCCCCGCGGGCGGCGAGCAGGACTTCATGCTCCGCTGGGAGGTGGGCGACCTCCCTTCCGTGGGCCCGGTGATGGCCGAGGGGCTGCGGCGCCGCGGGGTGCGCACCGTGCGCGAGGCGCTGGCGCTGGACGAGGACACCCTGGTGGGCTGGCTGGGGGAGAGCCGGGGGCGCTGGCTCTTCCGGCGGGTGCGGGGGATCGACCCCACCCCCGTGGGCGAGCCCTCCGAGACCAAGTCGGTGAGCCACGAGCGGACGTTCGCGCGCGACCTGCGCAGCGACGAGGAGGTCGGGGCCGAGCTGCTGCGGCTGGCGACGGAGACGGGCGCCACCCTGCGGCGCAAGGGGCTGCGGGGGCGGACCGTCACCGTCCGGGTGCGCGACGCCGACTTCCGCGACCGCCAGGCGAGCCGCACCCTCCCCGACGCAGTGGAGTCGGACCGCGCGATCCACGCCACGGCCCGCGCGCTCCTGGCCCGGCTGCGCGCCCAGCGCGCGGCGGCGGTGCGTCTGCTGGGGGTGGGGGTGTCCGGCCTGGCCCCCACCGACGGCCCGGGGCAGATGGCGCTCTTCGAGACGGCCGCGGCGGAGACGGAGCGGGACCGCTCCCTGTCGCGCGCCGCCGACGCCATCCGCGCCCGCTTCGGCGCCGCCGCCCTGCAGCCCGGCCGCATCCTGGGCGCGCGCGGCGCCGGCGACGCCGGGTGAGCCCCGGCGCAACCTTCCCTCCCGACCCCTCGTAACCCATGACACGGGGAACCAGCCCGCGGCGGCCAGCCGGTGGCTCGCGCCGCCCGTCGTCACCCATCCTCTCAGGAGTAGCCATGAAGCCAGGAGCCCTGGTCGCGTCGGTGGTGGTCGGTGTCGGTCTGCTCGCCGGCCTGGTGGTGGTCTTCGGCGGCTGGACCATCGTGGACTCCACCGAGCACTGCGTGCTGACGCGCTACGGCCGGGTGGTGGAGCGCAAGATGGACACGGGGCTGAACTTCACCCCCTTCGCCAACGCCACCTGCTTCAGCATGACCGAGCAGAACTTCCCGCGCGGGGCGGAGGAGAAGGAGACCATGGAGGCGCAGACCCGCGACCCGGTCACCGTGCTGGGCGACGTCGCCATCGTCTACTCGTACGACCCGGGGACCATCTTCGAGGTGTTCATGGAGAAGCGCTCCCCGGACGCGGTGGAGACGGAGATCCGCAACTCGATCCGCGAGGGGTACCGCAACGCCCTCTCCGGTTGGACGGTGGCGGAGATCTTCTCGGCGCGGCGCCCGACGCTGGCCGACTCGGTGCGGTCGCACATCCAGCGCAAGGTGGGGAACCGCGCAAACATCCAGCAGGTCTTCGTGCGCGACATCAAGATCCCCGAGCAGATCGAGCGGCAGCGGATCGCCGCTGCGGAGCAGGCCCAGATCCTCGACCGGGCGCAGAAGCAGTTCGTGATCGACTCGGTGAACGCGGCCGCCCAGGTCATCAAGGCCCGCGGCGAGGCGGAGGCCAAGCAGCTCCAGGCGCGCTCCTACGAGGCGAACCCCCGACTGATCGAGCTGGACATGATCAAGGCGTGGTCCACCGGGATCGGCGAGGCGTGCAAGGGAGTGCAGAGCTGCGTGCTGGGCGGCTCGGTGGTGGACTCGTGGCGCGGCGGGGTCCGCCAGTGACCCGAGGTTGACGCGATGATGCCCGCAGCGATCCTCCTGGTTCTGGTGGGCGGCGCGGTGGTGGTGGCCTTCGCGGCGATGGTCGCCCGCGTCGGCCGGCTGGAGGGGCGGATCGAGAGCCTGGAGCGCCGGCACGCCGACCTCCTATCGCTGGTCTCCGACGCCATCGTGGAGCCCGGGCGCCGGGAGGGGCTGGAGGTGCGGCTGCGCAACCTGCTCTCCGACCGGTAGCGGTCCCAGGGGGCGTCGTGTTCCGCCAGAAGGGAGCCGCGAGCTACGCGATCCGCTCCTCCGACTCGACCGTGGTGGCCTCGATGGCGGCGTCGGCCACGTCCTCGGGGGGCTTCACCAGCCGGTAGCGCTCGCTGCGCGCGACGATCAGCGAGGTCAGCAGGTCGCCGGTCACGTTGGGGACGGTGCGGCTCATGTCCAGGATGCGGTCCACCCCCAGCACCAGCGCGATCCCCTCGCCCGGCACACCCACCATCTCCAGCACCAGCACCAGCAGCGGGATGGAGCCGCCCGGCACCCCGGCGGCGCCCACCGCCGTGATGACCGACATCCCGATCACCAGCAGCTGCGAGCCCAGCGACAGGTCCACCCCGAAGACCTGGGCCAGGAAGAGCACCGTGATCCCCTCGAAGAGGGCGGTGCCGTTCATGTTCATGGTGGCGCCCAGCGGGATCACGAACCCGGCGATCTCGCGCGGGACCCCGAACTGCTCCTCGGCGGTGCGGATGGTGGTGGGGAGGGTGGCGTTGGAGCTGGAGGTGGAGAACGCCGTCACCATCAGCGCCCGGCAGCGCCGCAGGAAGTCCAGCGGCTGCACCCCCGCCAGCGTGCGGGCCAGCAGGGGGATGACGCCGAAGAGGTGCAGCCCCAGCCCCACCATCACCACCACCACGTACATCCCCAGCGAGCGGAGCACGTCGAAGCCGAAGCGCGCCGTCACCGAGAAGATCAGCGCGGCGACGCCCACCGGCGCCAGCTTCATGGCGAAGCCGATGATGACCATCACCGCCTGGCTGACCCCCTCCAGCACCCGCAGCACCGGCGCCGCGGACTCGCGCGGGATGCGCGTGAGCGCCACGCCGAAGACCAGGGTGAAGAAGATCAGCCCCAGCATCTCCCCCTTGGCGGCGGCGTCCACCGGGTTGCGGGGGACGATGTTGACGAAGGTCCCGATCCCGAACCCGCTCTCCCCCGCCGCGGTGACCTTCTCGGCGGCCTCGGGGGTGTACTCGGCGAGCAGCGCCGCGCGCACCCCGGGGTCCAGCGCCTCGCCGGGGCGGATGACGTTCACCAGCGTCAGCCCCAGGCACGCCGCCAGCGCGGTGGTCGCCAGGAAGAGCGCCAGCGTCTTGGCTCCCACCCGGCCCACGCGCGACAGGTCCCCCAGCGAGGCCACCCCCAGCGCGAGCGAGGTGAACACCAGGGGGATCACCACCATGAACAGCATGCGGAGGAAGACCTGGCCGACGGGCTGGGCCACGTTGTCCACCGCCCAGAGGAGCCCCGGGGAGTCGCGCCAGAGCGCGTTGGCGAGCCCGCCCGCGCCCGCGCCGACGGCCAGGCCGATCAGGATCTTGGTGTGCAGGGGCATCCCGCGGCCCGCGCTCTCCTCGTGCATCGGATACTCCGGGTGGGAAGTCCGGCCCGTCCGCGGGGCGCGGGGTCCGGGAAGGTGCGGCAGAGTAGCTGCTGAAGCTGAATGATCGCGGTCCGGAGAGGGGAAACGCAAGTCCCCCTGGCGCATGCGGCGGGGCGGGTGCGGCCGGGCGGCCGCGGGCCTATGTTGCTGCATCGAGCCGGGGCGGCGTTCCGAAAGGGCAGGGAGGATGGGGTACTTCTACGTTTTCTGCGCGGGCGCTCTGTGGGGGCTGCTGGGCCCGGTGTCCCGCGTGGCCCTCCAGGAGGGGCTGGGCCCGCTGGAGATCGCCTTCTGGCGCGCCACGGTGGCGGCGGCGCTCTTCGGGGTGCACGCGGCGCTCCGCCGGCGCGTCCGCGTGCAGCGCCGGGACCTCCCGGCCGTGGTGGGGTTCGGGCTGGTGGGGGTGGCCTTCCTCTACGGCGCCTACTTCATGGCCGTGCGGGAGGGCGGCGCCGCGCTGGCCGCGGTGCTCCTCTACACCGCGCCCGTCTGGGTGGCGATCCTCGCCGCGCTCTTCCTCCACGAGCGGATGGGGGCGCGCAAGCTGGCCGCGCTGGCGCTCGCCTTCGCGGGGGTGGTGGGGATCGCGGTGGCCTCGGGGGGCGGGGTGCGCGTGACGCCGGCGGCGCTGGGATGGGGGCTGGCCTCGGGGTGGGCGTACGCGCTGTACTACCTCTTCGGGAAGCGCTACTTCGACCGCTACGAGACACCCACCCTCTTCCTCTACGCGCTTCCGGTGGGCGCGCTGGCGATGCTACCCCTGGTGGACTTCGCCCCCAAGAGCGCCACCGCCTGGGCGGCGCTGGTCTTCCTGGCCGCGGTGCCCACCTACGGCTCGTACCTGTTCTACGGCGCGGGGCTGAGGCGCATCGAGGCCACGCGCGCCGCCCCCC
>DATABU010000748.1:0-2427 GCA_036259415.1 Longimicrobiaceae bacterium | reverse complement strand
GTCAGTTCAGCGCGGCGGCCAGCCCCGCCGCGAGGCCGGCCAGGAACCCGACCATGGAGGCGTTCCTGACCCAGCGGAGGAGGACGTCGCCGGGGATGCGCCCGGACTTCGCTGCGTGTTCGGCCGACATGGGCTGCTGCTCCGGTTTGCTGGGGATCGGTCGGACGCATGGAAGCTGGGCCCCGCCGGGCTCCCGGGCCATCCCGGAGCCGCGAATCGCACCCCCGGCGGGACGGGCGGCCCCGGAGCGGGGACGGGCGTCAGAGCCCCGCCACGAGCTCCAGCACCTCGCGGTTGAAGGCGTCGGCGGTGGAGAAGTGCACCGCGTGGGGGCCGCCGCGGATCCAGGCGACCCGGCCGTCGCCCGGGAGGCCGCGCGCCAGCGCCTCCGCGAAGTCGCGCGGGACCACGGGGTCGCGCTCTCCCACCACCACGCGCGAGGGGGCGCGCACGCGGGGGAGGAGCGGGAGCGGGTCGTGCGCGGTGCCCCGGCGCCAGGTGCGCCAGACGCGCAGCGGGCCGGCGCGCAGGTACGCCTGCGCCACGGGCGGCACCAGGCGCCAGTCCTCGCGGGGGATGTCCAGCAGGAAGCTCCATCCCTGGCGCAGGAGGGGGTGGCGCCGGGGGGCGCCGGTGGGGGCGGCGAGCACCAGCCCCCGCACGCGCTCCGGCCACCAGGCGGCCAGCTCCAGCACGCTCTGGCAGGAGAGCGAGTGGCCCACGTACACGGCCGGCCCCAGCTCCATGGCCTCCGCCCAGGCTAGCAGCGCTGCGGCCTGCGCGGGGACGGCCGTCGCGCCCCGCGGGTGCGCGGTGCGCCCGAAGCCGGGGAGGTCCGGCGCGAGCACGCGCAGCCCCGCGGCGGCCAGGGGCGGGCCGTTGCGGGGCCAGTAGTCCGAGGAGACGCCCAGGCCGTGCACCAGCACCAGCGCGGGGCCGCTCCCCGCCTCGTGGTAGCGGACGCGCGCGCCCAGCCCGTCCACCTCCACCCGCCGCGACCCCGCCCATGCCGCGGCGGCCTCTCCGGGCCGGGTCACTCTCCGGCGCTCTCCCCGCGCAGGAAGTCCGCCACCAGGCGGTTGAACTCGGCGGGGCGGTCCACCATGGGGTTGTGCGCCGCGCCGCGGAGCACCGCCAGCCGGGCGTCCGGGATCCCCTCCCGGAACTCCCGCGCGTGCTCCACCGGGATGATGGAGTCCAGCTCGCCCCACACCACCAGCGTGGGGACCTCGATCGTCGGGAGGAGCGGGCGCACGTCGTCGCCCAGGATGTGGCCGATGGCGCGGAGGATGTTGCGCGGCCCCGCCAGCACCGCGTCGCCGACGATGGTGGGGAGGAAGTACGGGTCGCCCCAGCGGCGCGGCGGGGCTACCTCGGCGGCGAAGCGCACCAGGCTGCGCGGGGTCAGGGGGCGCGGGATCCCCGCCGCGTCCACCAGCACCAGCCGGCGCACCTTCTCCGGGTGCCGCGCCGCCAGGTGCACCGCCAGCTGGCCGCCCATGGAGTGCCCCACCAGGTCCACCGGGGCCAGCGCCAGCCGGTCCATCCACCCGGCGAGCAGGTCGGAGATCTCCGCGATGGGGGGGAGCTTCCCGCGGGCGCGCGTCCGCCCGAAGCCGATCACGTCCGGCACCACCACCCGGCGCCCCTCCGCGAGCGCGGCCACGTTGCGCCGCCACCAGCGCGACGACCCGGAGAGGCCGTGCAGCAGCACCAGCGGCTCTCCCTCGTGGCCGAACTCCACCGCGTGGATGCGGTACGGGGGGACGTCGGTGACCACGCGGCGGTCCGGCGTCCAGCCCCACCGCGCCGGGCGGCGGGGCGGGGCGGCGCCGGAGCGGTCCGGGGCGGCCGGGGCGAGCGGTGCGATCATGGCGCGTCGGGCGGAGTTTCGCGTGGTCGCCCTCTCCGGGTGCAAGTGCCGCGCCCCGGCCGCGGAGGAGCGGTTCGGGTGTTTCCAGAAAACGCGCGTCGTACTATATTTGTCGTCTCGGACAGACACCGTCATCCGCCCCGTGCGCGGGGGATCCACCATAGCTACACTGGGGGCGTTTTGAGTCGAAAGAAGAAGACCGGCGGCACCGGCGGCGGCAGCCGGGGACCGAGCGAGCTGGAGCAGGCCCGCAACGACCTGTTCGGGCACATCCACCGCTGCGGCGTGCTCCGCGCGTCGGAGGAGCAGCAGGTCGAGTGGATGAACGACACCGTCGAGTACCTCGCCGAGTGCTACCCGTCGCTGGGCGAGGCTGAGCTCGGCGACCTGAAGGCCATCGGGCTCCGCTTCTGCCGGCCCGTGATCGACAACGCCGCCGCGGAGACCGATTCCGCGGAGGACGGCGCCGAGGTCCAGGACGCCGACGAGGCGGGAGAGGAAGAGATCGCCGCCTCCGCCGCCTGAGGCGGAGGCGGGGGGGGGGGGGGGGGGGG
>DATABU010000747.1:0-11231 GCA_036259415.1 Longimicrobiaceae bacterium | reverse complement strand
GGCACTTGCCGCCTCCGGTGCGGACGCAGCCCACCGCCCACCCCGCGAGCCGGAGACCCATGACGCCCCTGCGCTCCTTCCTGGCCCTCGCCCTCCTCGCCGCGCCCCTCTGCGCCCTTCCGCTCCGGGCGCAGGGGACGGTCGCGTCCCGCATCACGGTGGGGGGCACGGTGCTGGACGCCGTCTCGGGGGCGCCCGTGCCCGACGCGGCCATCACCCTCCCCCGGCTGAAGCGGAGCGTCGTCACCGACGCGCAGGGGCGCTTCACCCTGCGCGAGATCCCGGCGGGGACGCACCGCTGGGTGGTGAGCCGGCTGGGGTACGCCAACTGGGACCAGGAGGTGGAGGCCACGGAGGACGGAGCCGAGTTCAGCGCGCGGATCCTGGCGCGGCCGGAGGTGCTGGAGGGGATCACCGTGGTCGCCGACCGCTTCGAGACCCGGCGCCGGGCCGCCGCGACCGCCGTGCGCGTCGCGGACCGCCGCGACATCCTCGCCAGCGCCGCGGCCAACGCGCTGGAGGTGATCCCCAGCCGGCTGGACCTGCGCGTCTTCCCGTGCAGCATCTCCACTCCCGACGAGCTCTGCACCGAGGTGCGCGGCCGGATCCTGCGGCCCATGGTCATCATCGACGAGCACGCGCCGGGGAAGCTGGAGCACCTCACCACCTACCTCCCGCACGAGCTCCACATCGTGGAGTCGTACTTCGGCGGGGAGGTGATCTTCGTCTACACCACCGCGTACGTGGAGGCGCTGGCGAAGAGCCGGCGCCCGCTTCAGCCCGTCCCCGACCGGCTGCGGCGCGGGGCCAGCTACCCCATGTCCGGCGCGAGCCCGCCCACGCGCGGCCAGACCCGGCTCCGGGGGAGCACCGGCACCGGGGGACGGCCGTAGCGGCGAGGTCCCGCCCCGCGCACGCACCTTGCGGTGAGTTCTGCCTCCCCGGGCGCTCCCCCGCCCGGCCGGCGGGAGTCCCCCCTTCGCGAGGTGGCGAACCATGCGTCCTCGTCGCTCCGTCCAGCTCCTCGCGCCGCTCCTGGCGCTCGCTCTCGCCGGCCCGCTCCGCGCCCAGGACCTGGAGCCCGCCCGCATCACCGTCGGCGGTGAGGTGCGCGACGTGTCCACCGGCGCGGCGCTGGGGGAGGCGTCCGTCTCGCTCCCGGAGCTGGGGCGCACGGCGGTCACCGACGCGCAGGGCCGCTTCGTGCTGCGCGGGATCCCGGCGGGGACGCACCGGTGGGTGGTCAGCCGGCTGGGGTACGCCGCCTGGGACCAGGAGGTGGAGTCGCGGGAGGACGGCGCGACGTACACCGCCGGGCTCCTCCCGCGCCCCGAGCTGCTGGAGGGGATCACCGTGGTGGCGAACCGCCTGGAGACGCGGCGCCGCTCCGCCGGGACCAGCGTCTACGCGGTGGAGCGGTCCGAGATCCTGGCGAGCGCCGCGCCCAACGCGCTGGAGGTGATCCCCGTCCGCACGGGGGTGAGCCTTCTCCCCTGCAACACCCGCAACCCCGACCTGGGGTGCGCCATGGTCCGCGGCCGTCTCACCCGGGTCGCGGTGTACGTCGACGAGGAGTTCGCGCCGGCCGGGCTGGAGCAGCTCCGCGCCTACCAGCCGGAGGAGATCTACCTGATCGAGTCGTACTTCGGCGGCGAGCTGGTGCACGTCTACACCACCTACTTCGTGGAGACGCTGGCGCAGACCCGGCGGTCGCTGGCCTCCATCGCCAAGGTGCGGATGCGCGGCACCGAGTACCCGGGGATGAGCCAGGAGGTGGCGGACGACCAGGGCCCCGCGGCGGCGCGGGAGCGGCGCCAGAGGGAGCGGGAGCAGAGGAAGGGCCGGGAGCGGCGTCCGTGACGCACGGCGCCCCCGCCGGGATCTCCGCGGGGGCGCCTCTCCTTCGGTATCCGGCGCCGCCGGCGGCTCAGTTCAGCTGGCCACGCACGTGCAGCAGCGCCTCGACGGCGGCGGGGTGGAACTTGGTGCCGGCGCCGGCGCGGATGATCTCCAGGCGGCGGTCCTCCGGGAGCGGAGACTGGTAGGGGCGCGGGCGCATCATGGCGTCGAAAACGTCGGCCACGCGCAGGATGCCGATCAGCAGGAACTCCTTGCTGTCGCGGGCGAACTGCCGCACCAGCGTGTCGTAGTCGGTGTACTGGTGCTCGATCATGAGCGCCGCGAGCGGGCGCCGCATGGCGCGCGCGACCTCGGCCCCGGTGCGCGCCTGCGAGCGGATGCGCTCCAGCTCGTCCGGGGTGAGCGGCCCCTTCTTGCGCACCAGCTTCGCCGGCACCCCCACCATCCCCACCTCGTGCATCCGCGCGGCGTACTGCACGTCGTACAGGTCCTCCCCGCGCACCCCCACCTGCTGCGCCAGCCACCGCGCCGTCATGGCCACCCGCGCGCAGTGCGAGACCGTCTGGAGCTGGTGCTCGCGCGTCTCCACGCAGCACATCAGCGCGCTCGACATCTCCATCTGCGTCTCCATGATCTCCACGTCGAGCGCGTCCGGGGCCCGGAAGTCGCTCGCGCGCTTGCTCGCACGCGGCCGCCTGCGCCTGCTCAGCGGTGAACTCATCGGATCGTCCTTTATGGATTGGGGGACCGCCCGTGCCCGCCGCGCCGGGAGACGCCGAGCCGCGCCCCGTACAGCGGGGACGCGGCCATGCGGAAGGTTCTTCCCGGGTCACACAATATGCGTCGGATCGCGCGCAGCAGCAAGGCCGGAACCGAACTGAAACCGAAAGTCGTAACAGTTGGGGCGGAGGCCGGCGGCTGCGTTCCGCCGGCCTCCCTCCGGCCGCTACGCGACCGCGGCCGTGGTGCCGTACCTGCACACCACCCAGAGGTCCCGCACCGCCTCGGGGTTCAGCCGCACCTGCGGCGCGCCGCCGACCACCACCGTGTGCTTCAGCTCGGCGGGGAGCGCGGCCACGTCCGCGCCGCTCACCCGCACCTGGTACGGGCCCGCGCCGGCCGCGGGGCTCGCCGAGCCGAAGGGCACCCCCGCGAGCGGGCTCCCGGCCGCCTCCAGCCTGCCGGCGACCGGCGCCCCCGCGCCCGGGACCAGGGAGAAGGGGAGCTGCACCGCGTCCACCGCGTCGTCCGGCACCGTCTCGGCCAGCTGGAGGAAGAGCTCCACCGACTCGACGGCGATCTCGCGGTCCCGCGCCGCGAAGGGGAACCGCTCCCGGCCGAGGTCCAGCTCCAGCGTCTGCGCCCCGTCCGGCGCCGCCGAGTGCAGGAAGCGGTGCCACTCGGAAGACAGGTCGCGCCGGGCGCTGAGCATCCGCACCAGGCCGCTCCGCTCCGCGGGCGCCACCACCTCCGCGCGCGCCGCGTCGCGGAGCCGCCCGCCGCCCTCGCGCGCCGTGTAGCGGAGGTGGAAGACCACGTCGGAGAGGGTGTCCACGTCCCACGCGTTGCAGTCCGCCGGCAGCTCGATGCGCCACCGGCTGATCGCCCCGGCCCCCTCGAAGGGGACGTACTGCTCGTCGCGGAAGCTCAGCTCGAACACCCCGCTGTCGTTCTGCGCCCCCGAGGTGACCACCGACTGCACCGCGCCCACGTTGTCCGCGAAGCGGTCGTCCTGGGCGTCCGCGCTGCGGGCGTAGCCGCCGTCCGGCCCCTCGGGGACGCTGCTCCGGCGGATGGAGTTGCTCACCAGCGTCAGCGTGCAGTTGACGCTGGTGTACGGGCCGGTGACGCACGGCAGGGTGAGCCCCACCGAGCGGATCCGCCGCATGTAGTGCCCCGGATAGTCCGCGTCGAAGAGCGACTCGGGGAGCTCCACGTAGCACTCGCCCGTCTCGCGGAGGGCGAGGAGCGCCATGGGGTCCAGGGCGGCCAGGGAGACGTTGCGGGTGATCTCGTACTCCCGCCGGGTCTTCTCCTGGTGCGCGGCCTCCAGCCGCCGCAGGTCGAAGTGGAGCTTCTCGCCCGCCAGCAGCCCCCTGCGCAGGCTGTCCCAGTGCCCGGCCCGCACGACCTCGGGGTCGGTGCTCCCCGTCTGGAAGCGGTGCGCGCGCTCCGCCCGCCGTGCAGCCGCCAGCGCGAGCTGGTAGCTCTGGAAGTAGAGCGTGGAGACCTGCGCCACCATCCAGTCGTACAGCTCCCGGCTGCTGAACTTCTCCCGCATGTAGGCGTCCACCTCGCGGGCGTTGCGGATCTGCGTGTCGTGGTTCTGCAGCTCGCGCTCGGCGATCGCCAGGCGGAGCTCCGCGGCGACGATCTGCCGCTCGATCTGCTCGATCTCGCGGGCGGCCAGGCGCACCTGGAGGTCCCAGTCCTGGTCGCGCCGCTCGTACCCGCCGGTGATGGAGGCCATGCTGGCCTTATGGCTCTCCATCGACGCCTGCATGTTCAGGTAGCTGCCGTAGATCTGCAGCGCGTCGCCGATGTTGGAGCCGCCGATGCGGGCCTTGAGCACCGGGCTGGAGATGCCGGACACGCCCACGTCGATGTCCGGGAGCTTGTACGCCACCGAGGCCGCGATCTGGAAGCGCTGCCCCTTGAGCTGCTTCTGGTGGGCGGCCTCCAGCTTGCCCAGGTACAGCCTCTCCTTGCTGCTCCGCCGCTCCAGGGCGGAGTAGTGGTCGCGCCGGAGCTGGGCCAGCTCCTTCCCCTTCTTCAGCCCCTCCAGCGTCTCCCTGGCCTCGCGCACCTGCTGCTCGCGCACGTGCCGCACCGAGCCCAGCAGCTCCATCTCGTGCCCCTGGCGGAGCAGGCTGAGCGCCTCGGCGTCGCGCTTCTCGATGGCGGAGAGCAGCGCGCCCCCCAGCGATCGCACGTCGCCGCACAGCTCCATGGCCCGCTGGAAGGCCACCGGAAAGCGGTGCGTGGGCACGCCGGCGCCGGCGTCGCCGAGCGCGTCGGAGACGCTCACCCCGGCCGCCGTGGCGCGCACCAGGAGCGCCGGGTCGATGGGCGGCTCGAAGAGCGCGAGCGTCCGCTCCACCCCGTCGATGTTCTGGGAGTGGCGGATCTTGAACAGCCGGTCCGCCACGGTGTCCCAGTAGCCCAGCAGCCGCTCGTTGCGCGGGATGCCGAAGTACAGCGGCATGCGCAGGAACGCCTCGTCGTCGTCCCCGTAGTCGTCGTACGTCGGCTCGGGGAGGGCCGTCTCCAGCTCCATCACGGCGTTGGAGAAGTCGTCCAGTCGGCCGCGCAGCTGGTTGAAGGTCTGCACCTCGCGCTTCGGCTCGGGGAGCGCCTGCGGGCGCGGCCCCAGGATGGCGGCGGCGAGGACGTAGAGCTGCGTGGCCTCGTTGATCGTCTCCAGCGTGTCCTGCCGGAAGAGCTGGTCGCCCCAGGCGATCAGGTTGTCGATGTACTTCATCACCACGGACTTCTGGTACGCCGTGGCGCGCAGCCGCGCGATCAGGTGCGGGTTGAAGGGGTTGCGGCGCCACTCCTGCACCTGGAGCTGGAGCTGCTCCCGCTCCTGCTGGGCGTCCCAGTCGTCGCCGCCGTGCGCCAGCAGCTTCATGAGCTGGTCGATGGGCCGCCCCGCCGCGTTCTCGTAGAACCACCGCATCTTCCAGAAGCGGCGCGGGCTGGGGTCGCTGGAGCCGTCCGTGGGGTTGAAGACGTAGTGGAACCACCGCTGCGCCTCCTCGAACCGCTGGTTCCGGCTCAGCCGGTCGGCCACGAGGATGGGCAGGTGGAAGAAGAGCTCCCAGTTGTACTGCGAGTACGCGCCGCCGGTGCGGAACTCCACCCGGTCGTCCCCGGAGGTCGCCCCCTCGGCGATGAAGGTGGTCCGCGCCGCCGGACCGTACTGGTGGAAGAAGTGCCTCCCCACGCTCTGCGTCTCCAGCCGCAGCACCCCGTCCACCCCCTCCGCGGCGAGCTTCCGCATCATGTCCGGGACGAACGGATGCTGGAAGTTCTCGAACATGAAGGAGTTGTTGTAGTACGGGTAGCCCGACTCGCGCTTGTTGAAGAACATCGTGCGCCGCTCGTCCTGGAAGAAGAACGGCGTGTCGCTGTACTGGTTCCCCCACCCGTCCGACCAGCTGCGCCGGTAGATGCCGCCCACCACGTCCATGAACTGGTGGGCGAAGGCGACCTCGAAGTCCCCGCGGGTGTTGGTGAACAGCGTGGAGCCCCGGCTGCGGATGTCGAACTCGTACTCGGAGAGCACGGGGCCCGTGTCCCAGAAGCGGTTGTCGCGCGGCCTGCTCCAGGAGGGGAGGTAGTGCCACCCCGTGCCGCCCGGCCACGAGGCTGAGAGCCGCAGCGCCTTCTCCCCGTCGCTCATCCGGAACACCCCCAGCCAGCGGGCGTGGGTGGTGCCCGAGCTCGGCTGCGGCACCGCCTGGAAGAGGACCACGTGGGTGGCGTAGCCGTACGGGTCGCCGCCCCAGTTGTCGCCGAGCACGCCGTACCCGCCCATGAGGAGCAGCTCGTGCCGGGGGGGCGTGCCGGTCGTGCGGACGGCGTCGCGGGACACCTCCTTGGTCGACCACCGCCCGTTGCGCAGCTCGCTCCAGGCGAGCTGCACCTCGTAGTACTTGGTGGGCGAGGACGCCGGGGTGCTCCCGCCCACCACCGGCTCGTTGGCCTTCTCGGTGATGACCGGCCAGAAGAGGAGCAGCCTCCCGCGGTGCAGGACGGGGCAGAGGTGGTTCCCCTCGACGTCCACGTCCACCACCTCCCACGGCGTCCAGGTCCGGTAGTCCTCCCGGCGGCGGTAGTAGTAGACGTGCGGCGCGGCCGGCGTGCGGGCGAAGACGTGCAGCACGTCGCGGGGGTCGGGGTCCTCCCAGTCGGTGCCCGGGACGTGGTGGTACATCCCGCAGACCTCCAGGCGCGCCACGCCGTCCAGCTTCTCCAGGTAGTTGCGGAGCGCGTCCTCCACCGTCTCCTGCGTCACCTCCTGCTGGAGGAGCGCGTCCTCCATCTCCCGGAAGAAGGGGGTCTTGTCGTCGCGCAGCTCCGGCTCGATCCAGTTCTCCGGGTACAGGAACACCTTCCGGTTGGCCTCCCACACCCGGTAGCTCTTCATCCAGCGCCACTCGCGGACGTCCTCCGGCCGCAGCGCCACCTCGGGCTCCAGGTTCATCAGCGCCCGCTGCACGAAGAGCTGCGCCGAGCCGGCGGCCTGCTTGATCCGCGAGGTGGTCTGGACGGTCCCCATCTCCACGTCGATGAGGAAGTGCTCGAACAGCTCGTCGGGCCCGCGGACCTCCTCGCGGCCCACCAGCGCCGGGCGCTCCATGAGGTACGCCAGCAGCGCGCCGCGCTGCCGCTCGCGCAGGGCGTCGCGCAGCGGCCGGGCCACCACGGCCCAGCGGGCGGCGTCGTGGCGGGCGCGCGCCGCGTTGCGGACCTCGGCGGCCTGCGCGCGCACGGGGTGGTGCGTGGCCCAGGCGTAGGCGCGCGACGCCGGTACGCCCAGCCTCTCGGCCGTCTGCATGCAGGCGTGCATGCGGACCAGCCGCTTCTCGTGCCGGAAGTCCTCGTCCTCCAGGCGCCACTCGGCAGCCAGGAAGAGCACCTCCTGGCGGTCCCAGCCGGTGGCCTGCGCCACGGCGTCCACCGTGGCCGCCCCGAGCCCCACCCCGCCGGACGCTTCGGCGGACTCCGCGGCGGCCCGGAACACCCCCAGCAGCGCCTGCGCGCCGCCGGGGAGGGCGTCGCGCAGCGCGGCGTAGTCGAAGAGGCGCTCCCAGCGGCGGAAGAAGACCGTGGAGTAGTCGCCGCCGCCCACCAGCAGGTCGTTCAGGTCGAAGCCGGAGAAGCGCGCCGCGTCCTGCGACAGGTGCGCCAGCTCGGCGGCGCCCAGACGGAAGGCGGTCGCGAGCGTCGCCGCCTTGTGGAGGAGCAGGAACGCCGCGGTGGCGTCCTCCCCGTCGGCCAGCGCCCGGAAGTCCTCCACCAGCGCCCCCGGCCGGTTCCGGGCCTGGAGGCGATGGAGGAGGAGCGCCTCCGCCAGCTCGGCGTCCAGCCCCAGGTTCTCGCCCAGCTTCTGCACCACCAGCGCGCGGCCCTGCGTGCGGCGCAGGTGCGCCTGCACGCCGGCCAGCACGTACCCGTAGCGCCCCGCGGGGTCGGGGATCACCGAGGGCCCGCCGCCGGCGAGCTTCGCCTGCGCGTCGGCGGGGTCCAGGAAGGCGGCGAAGTGCGCGAGGACGAAGGCGCGCTTCGCCTCCGCGTCCTCCGCCGGGTCGGCGGCGAGCAGGCGCACCGCCTCCTCGGCCGTCTCCGGCCCCAGCACCAGCGACAGGCGCGCGCGCGTCAGCTCGCCGGTGGGATCGGTGACGGCGGCCGTCTCGTCGGCCAGCTTGCGCAGGGCGCCGCGGACGTCGCGGAGCACGGCCTCCACCCGGCGCTCGTCCGGGGCGATCCCCGCCTGGGCCGGGCGCGCGTCGCGGAGCAGGTAGTCCAGCTCGGCGATGCGCATGCCGGAGGCGCGGACCTTCCGCACCAGCTCCACGAAGCGCATCGTGTTCAGTGTGTCGGAGGTCTGCACCGGCTCGGCGGGGAGGCGCGGGCGCAGCGGGTCGATGCTGCACAGCGCGCGCAGGGACAGCAGCTCCGCCGGGGCGAGCCGCAGCGCACGGGCGAAGGTGACCAGCCGGTGCAGGTGCGACAGGCCGGCGAGCGTCAGCGCGTCGCCGGGCAGCTCCGCGGCCGCGAGGGCGGCCAGCTCCGCAGCGGTCACCCCCAGCGCCGCCGCCACCGACGCCGACACCCCCGAGACGGTGGAGCCCGCCTGCCCCAGGTTCTCCACCTCGAACGCGGGGTTCGGCGGGTTGAAGAGGGAGCGGTCCAGGAAGACGCGGGCGTACGGGGACGCCTCGCCGTCGGGGTAGCTCCAGGTGTCCAGCGGGGCCCACCACCCCAGCACCGTCTGCACTTGGACGCCGAGCGCCTTGCGGAGCCGCTCGACGTGCGACAGCTGGCGGACCAGGTCGTCGGTGAGCGCGACGCGACGCTGCGCGTCCATGGGCTGGAGCGCGGCGATGGCCCGGTCCAGCTCGCGGATGCTCCACCCCAGGCGGCGCCGCAGCCGCACGAAGCCGTGGATGCGGGTCAGCGACTCCGCGTCCAGCCCGTCGATGCGCACCTCCTCGGGC
Organism: Longimicrobiaceae bacterium; assembly: GCA_036259415.1. Classification (GTDB taxonomy): domain Bacteria; phylum Gemmatimonadota; class Gemmatimonadetes; order Longimicrobiales; family Longimicrobiaceae; genus JAFAYN01. Next base: position 2,145 of record DATABU010000747.1, on the reverse strand, counting down.
GGGGTGGCGTCGTGCGCGCGGACCAGGTCGATCCGGCCGTCCGGGTCGATGAACCGGCACTGGAGGAGCGGCTCCACCTCGGCGGCGGAGAGGCCGGTGCGCCGGAGGAACTCGGGGAGGGCGGTCAGGTCGGCCACCCACCCGGGGAGCATGGCGTACGCCTCCAGCTCCACCACCTCGCTGTACGAGCCCTCGCCGATGGCCGCGTGCACCACCACGCGGATGCGCCGCGTGGTGAGCGGCGAGAAGGTGACGCGGCGTACGACCAGGCTGTTGCCGCGGATCGCGCCCCCCGGGACCGTCCTCCAGACGCCGCCGTCCTGGTACTGGACGTCGAAGTCCACGATCCCGGAGTAGCTGAAGGTGTCGCCCTCGGCGGGCTCGCCGCCGTCGTAGCGGTTGTCCTGCGTGGTCACCACGACGACGGTGTCGATCCGGCGCGGCCCCATGAACTCCACCCCCACCCAGTCCGGGAACTCGAACGGGGTGGCGTCGGCCCAGGACGCCGGCTGGTAGGTGTTCACCCCCCGGCGGTCGCCGTCGTTCACGCGGCGCAGGTCGGCGTCCCAGTCGCGCACCGAGGAGGCTGTCGCGCGCCCGCCGCTGTCCGCGAGCGCGTAGTTGGCGGAGAGCCGCGCGGCGCCGGGCTGGTCGAAGCCCCAGCGGCGCCAGGGCTGCGTCACGGGGGAGGCGGACCCGGTGACCAGGGCGCGCTCGGTCCGGCTCAGCCCCAGGTGCTCGGCGGCGATGCAGAGCTGCGTGGGGGCGAAGGTGAAGCAGTCGCGCCGGAACGTCGCCATCAGCTCGTGGCGCCGCACGCCCACGTGCTCCAGGTGGACGCGCGTCTCCTCCAGCCAGCGGTCGAAGGGGAAGCCCCACGGGTACACGGCGGCGGCGAGGGCCTCGTAGGCGGCGTCGTTGGTGTGCTCGGGGCTGGCCGCCAGCTCGTCCGCGGTGCCGCGGGTCTGGGGGAGCGGGGCCTCCGCGGGGCGCGGGGCCACCGCGTTCTCCAGCACCTCGTTGACCAGGTCGATGTACGGGAGCGGGGTGTTGGTGTTCTCGCACGAGAGCTCGATCCCGCCCAGGTCCGGCCGCCGGCCGGGGGAGAGGAGCACGTCGAGCGCCGAGCGGCCCGCGGTCCGCGAGGGGATGCGCCCCAGGAATGCGAGCACGTCCACCAGGTACGCCGCCGGGCTGTACACCGAGCGGCAGTGGGTGCACTCGCAGTAGCTCATGGGGCCGAAGAGCGCCTCCAGGTCGGGCACCTGCCGGGTGGAGGAGGAGAGCGCCACGCCCTGCGCCTTGCCGCCCTCCGCCGCGAGCAGCGCGGCCGGGCCGTCGGCGTCGCCGGGCGCCGGGGCGGCGCCGCCGATGGCCGCCGGCGACACCGTGTTGAAGGCCCCGCCGAAGCGGGCCAGGAGGTGCAGCGCGGTGGCCGCGCTCTGGCGGGCGCGGGCGTGCACCCGCCGCGCCTCGGCCTCGCCCATGGCCCCGCCGAAGCGCTCCACGAACTCGCTCCTGCGCATCCGGGCCACCGCGTGCGCGGTGTGCAGCCCCTCGGCCAGCAGGGGGCGCATGGCGGCGTAGCGAGGCGCGATCCGGTACACCCGCTGGAGCATCTTCAGCTCGCCCGCGAGCGCCGCGTCGTCGCCGCCCTTCGCGGCCGCCCCGGGCTCCGCGGCGCCCCGGCGGGCGCGGCGCTCGTCCAGGAACTCGTCGACGCGGCTCCGCCCCAGGTCGAAGTCGGGGTTCTCCAGCAGGAACTCCGCGACCGCCGCGCTCCGGCCGGGCTCCAGGCGCAGCTCGCCGTCGCGCTCGCGCTCAAGCCGGTACGCCACCGCCGCGGTGGGGTGCGCGGCCTGCACCGCGCGGGCGAGCGCCTCGGCCGGGTCGCCGTCCTCGGCGCCGGGGCCCTTCGCGGGGCTGCCGGCGTCGAGCCGGGGCGCCTCGCCCCCCGCCGCGTCGATCAGCGCGCGCCAGTCGGCCGCGTCCAGGCGGGCCAGCTCCCGCTCGGAGCGGACCCTGCCCTCGCGGCGCAGCCGGGCGACCTGGCCCGCCAGCCCGGCGTGGTTCCCGGTCAGCTCCCCCACGCGCAGCAGGAACTCCATCTCCTCGTCGCCGGGCCGCGCCGCGCCGCCCGCGGCG
>DATABU010000746.1:0-5258 GCA_036259415.1 Longimicrobiaceae bacterium | reverse complement strand
CGCCCCTCCTCCACCCGCGTCGCGAGCGCGTCGGCGAGGCGGGCCCCGGAGCGCGCGACCTCCGCGCGGAGCGCGGCGCCGTCCGGGACGGCGGCCTCCGCGGCCGCGGACGGGGTGGGGGCGCGCAGGTCGGCCACCAGGTCGGCGATGGTCACGTCGGTCTCGTGCCCCACCGCCGAGATCACGGGCACGGGCGACCCGGCGATGGCGCGCGCCACTGCCTCCTCGTTGAAGGCCCACAGGTCCTCCACCGACCCGCCCCCCCGCCCCACGATCAGCACGTCGGCGCACCCGGCGCGCGCGAACCGGCCGATGGCCGCGGCGATCTCCTCCGCGGCGCCCTCGCCCTGCACGCGGCAGCCGGCCACCACCACCCTCGTCCAGGGCGCGCGTCTGCGCACCACCGCCAGCACGTCGCGCAGCGCCGCCCCGGCGAGCGAGGTGACCACCCCCACGCACTCCGGCGCCCGCGGGAGCGGACGCCGGCGCTCGGGCGCGGTGAGCCCCTCCGCGTCCAGCCGGGACCGCAGCCGCTCGAAGGCCAGCTTCCAGAGGCCGTCGCCGCGGGCGTCCACCTCCACGACGGAGAGCTGGAACTCGCCGCGCGCCTCGTACAGCGTCAGCCGGCCCAGGGCGCGCACCTGCATCCCCTCGGCGGGGGCGGTGGGGAGGCGCTTCGCCTCGTCGCGCCACATCACGCAGCGGAGCTGGGCGCCCGCGTCGCGCAGGGTGAAGTAGCAGTGCCCGGAGCGCGCCCGGGTGAAGTTCGCCACCTCGCCCGCCACCCAGAGCGGCGGGAAGACGCCCTCCACCATCTCCCGCGCGGCGGCGTTCACGCCCGAGACCGTCCACTCCGTCCCGCGGCCGGGGACCGGCGCGGCGGGGAAGCCCGCGTCGGCCTGCGCCGCGGCGACGGCCCGCGCCAGCTCCTCGTTACGCGCGGACTCCGCCGAGCTGAACAGGTCCCAGGTCACGGGCGCCCCGCCCTGCGGGCGCGCTTCCGCTCCGCCGCGGCGTGCGCGCGCCGGGCGGCGTCCACCGTGTTGCGCAGCAGCATGGTGATGGTCATGGGCCCCACCCCGCCCGGCACGGGGGTGATGGCGCCCGCCACCCGGGAGACGGCGTCGAAGTCCACGTCCCCCGCCACCCGGTAGCCGCTCTTCGCGTCGGCGTCGGGGACGCGGGTGATCCCCACGTCGATCACCGTGGCGCCGGGCCTGACCATGTCCGCGGTGATGAGCCCCGGCTTCCCCACGGCCACCACCAGGATGTCGGCCATGCGGGTGTGCGGGGCGATGTCCGGCGTGTGGCGGTGGACCAGGGTGACGCTGGCGTTGGGGCCGGGCGCCATGAGCAGCGACATCAGCGGCTTGCTGACGATCAGGCTGCGCCCGACGATGACGGCGTGCCTGCCGTGCGTGGGGATCTCCTCGCGGCGGAGGATCTCCATGATCCCCGCGGGGGTGGCTGGAACGAAGCCGCGGGGGTCGGCGATGAAGGCGCGCCCCACGTTGAGGGGGTGGAAGCCGTCCACGTCCTTGGCGGGGTGGATCCGCTCCAGGAAGGGCTTGGGGTTGAGGTGCGCCGGGAGGGGGAGCTGGAGGAGGATCCCGTGGATCTCCGGGTCGGCGTTGAGGCCGTCGATGACGCCGTACAGCTCGTCGGAGGTCACCTCCTCCGGGAGCTTCAGGGTGCGGTCGTGCATCCCCGCCTCGCGGCACGCCCGCGCCTTGCTGCGGACGTAGACCTCGCTGGCGGGGTCGTTCCCCACCAGCACCACCGCGAGCCCCGGGACCACGCCCCCGGCGCGGAGGCGGGCGACCTCGGCCGCGACCTCCGCGCGGATGGTCCGGCTGATCTCGGTTCCGTCGATGATCCGTGCCACGCTACACCTTTCCGAACATCCCCTGCAGCGCGCGCGCGTACGGGACGCTCACGCGCTCGATCCCCTTCGCACGCCCGGCGGCGACGTCCACCTCCACCACCGCCCCCTGCAGGTGCAGGTCGCCGTCCGCGGGCTGCATGCGCTCGCCGCGGGTCATGCTGAGCTGCCGGTCCAGCGAGATCTCCCACTTCATCCCGATGATCCCGTCCAGCCCGCCGGTGAGCCCCAGGTCGGTGATGAACGCCGTCCCCCGCGGGAGGACGCGCTCGTCGGCGGTCTGCACGTGCGTGTGCGTCCCCACCACCGCCGCCACCCGGCCGTCCAGGTAGCGGGCGAACGCCTGCTTCTCGCTGGTGGCCTCGGCGTGGAAGTCCACGACGATCACGTCGGCCTTCCCCTTCAGCTCGGCCAGCAGCGCGTCCGCGCCGCGGAAGGGGTCGTCGATGGGCGCCATGAAGGTGCGCCCCTGCAGGTTCAGCACCGCCAGCCGGACGCCCCCCACCTCCACCACCACGGCGCCGCGCCCGGGGTTCCCCGGCGGGTAGTTGGCCGGGCGGATGAGCGGGACGGTCTCGTCGCGGAGGATGGGCGCGAGCTCCTTGATCTTGTCCCACACGTGGTTCCCGGTGGTGATGACGTCCACCCCCAGCTCCAGGAACTCGTGCACGATCTCCGGGGTGATCCCGAACCCCCCCGCCGCGTTCTCCCCGTTCAGCACCACCGCGTCGGCCCGGGTCTCCTTCCTGACCAGCCGCAGGAGCCCCTTGGCGACCTTCCGCCCGGGGCTCCCGATGACGTCCGCCACGAAGAGGATCCTCATGCGGCCCGCGCCCGCCGGGCGGGGGCCCCCACCCGGCGGCCCGAGAGCAGCCACCCTCCCCCGCTCGCGGGGGAGGGGAGCACTGCAGCTGCAGTTCCGCAGTTCCCCGCAGTACCCCCCAAAAGACGTACGGAGGGAGACTCGCCGGCAGTTTGGCGAGGCTCACTCCGGCGGAGGGAGACAGGCCGCGGTTTGGCCTGGCTCCCGGAGCCCGCGGAGGAGACCGGACAGCCGTACCGTCCGGGCTCCGGAGCGGCCCCCACACCCGAAATACGAATGAACGTCACCGCGCGAAGTCCACCGCGCGCGTCTCCCGGATCACCACCACCTTGATCTGCCCGGGGTACTGCAGCTCCGCCTCGATGCGGCGGGCGGTCTCCTCGCTCAACCGGGCCATCTCCTCGTCGCTGACCTTCTCCGGCGTCACCAGGATGCGCAGCTCGCGCCCCGCCTGGATGGCGAAGCAGCGCTCCACGCCCGGGAACGAGGTGGCGATCTCCTCCAGCTTCTCCAGCCGCTTCACGTACGTCTCGAACATCTCCCGGCGCGCCCCCGGCCGCGACCCGGAGATGGCGTCGGCGGCGGTGACCAGGAAGGTCTCGGGATACAGGTGCGGCTCCTCGTCGTGGTGCGCCTTGATGGCGTTGAGCACCTGCGGCGGCTCGTTGAACTTCTTGCAGAGGTTCCACCCCAGCTCCACGTGCGTCCCCTCGTGCTCGTGGGTCATCCCCTTCCCCACGTCGTGCAGCAGCCCCATCCGCTTCGCCATGGTGGCGTCGAAGCCCATCTCCGCCGCCATGTTCCCGGCGAGGATGGCGACCTCCTTGGAGTGGAGGAGCTGGTTCTGCCCGTACGAGGTGCGGAACTTCAGGCGCCCCAGCACCTTCACGACCTCGGGGTGGACGCCGTGGATCCCCAGCTCGTAGAGGATCTCCTCGGCGGCCTCGCGCATGCCGTTCTCCACCTCCTTGCGCGACTTCGCGACCAGGTCGTCGATGCGCCCGGGGTGGATGCGGCCGTCGGAGACCAGCTTCTCCAGGGCGATGCGCGCGGTCTCGCGGCGGATGGGGTCGAAGCCGGAGAGGACCACCGCCTCCGGGGTGTCGTCGATGATGACGTCGATCCCGGTGGCCTGCTCGAAGGCGCGGATGTTCCGGCCCTCGCGGCCGATGATCCGGCCCTTCATCTCGTCGGAGGGGAGCGCGACCACGGATACGGTGGTCTCGGCGGTGTGGTCGGCGGCGATGCGCTGGATGGCGAGCGAGATGATCTTCTTGGCCTCGCGCTCGGCGTCGCGGCGCGCCTCCTCCTTGATCTCGCGGACCCGCTGCGCCGCGGCGGCGCGGGCCTCCTCCTCCACGTCGTGCATCAGCTGCCGCTTGGCCTCCTCGGCCGTAAGCCCCGCCAGCGACTCCAGCCGGCCCTGCACCTCGCCGACCCGGGAGATCAGCTCGTCTGACTGGCGCTCCACCTCCTGCTCCCGGCGGGCCAGCTGCTCGGCGCGCTTCTCCTGCGCCTGCGCCTTCTCGTCCAGGACGTGGAACTTGCGGTCGAGCGACTCCTCGCGCTCCTGGAGGCGCCGCTCCACCCGCTCCAGGTCGTCGCGGCGCTTGGCCTCCTCCCGCTCCCACTCCTCTCGGGAGCGGATGGCCTCCTCGCGCCCCTTCAGCACCTCGGACTTGCGGAGGCTGTCGGCCTCCTGCTCGGCCGCGGCGCGGATGCGCGCGGCCTCGTCCTCCGCGGTCGCGCGCGCCCTGCGCAGGCGCGACTGCTCGGCCGCTCGCCCCGCGAGGAAGCCCGCCGCCGCGGCGACCAGCGCCGCGAGGACGATCAGAAGAATTTCCATGGTCGTTTATCGGAGGCGGGCAGGGCCCGCAGCAGGTACAAAAAGTCGAGGTGGCAGAAAGTCGCTCCCTGCCACCACGCACGTTCACCCGTGAACCCTCCCGCGTGGGGAGATTCCGCATGAAAACTATGGCAGACCGCGCGGGGCGACGCAAGTCCCGGCGTTACGCGTCCGTGACCGCGGGGCCCTCCGCTGCGGCGCGCTCCAGCAGCTCGGCCGCGCCGGCCGCCCTGCGCTCCGCCTCCTCGCGCAGCTCCCGGAGCTCCTCCCGCGCGCGGAACAGCTCGTCGGTCACGGAGAGGGCGGCCAGCAGGACGGCGCGGTGCGGCTCCAGGGTGCGGAAGCCGGGGAGGTCGCGCACCACGGCGTCCAGGTGCGCGGCCACTGCGCGCGTGTACTCCGGGGGGACGTCGGAGCGGAGGACGTGCTTCTCCCCCCCGATCTCCACGGTGACGGAGTGGCGCGGCGACGACCGCTTGCGCGTCACCGGCGGGCCTCCAGCACGGCGAGCCGGGAGAGCAGCCCCGCCACCCGGCGCCGCGCCTCGGCGGTGCGGCTGCGCAGCAGCGCGTTCTCCGCGCGGAGCATGCGCAGCTCCGCGCCCTCCCCGCCCAGCGGGGCCTCCGCCGCATCGCGGCTCACCGCCTCCAGCGCCTCGCGGAGCCGGGCCACCTCGGCCTCGGCCTCGCGGGCGCGGCTCCGCCAGC
>DATABU010000745.1:0-1694 GCA_036259415.1 Longimicrobiaceae bacterium | reverse complement strand
CCGGCCGCCGCGCGGCCGAGCGGGAAGCCCATGGCCCCGAACGGGCGCCGCTCCACCCAGCGCATCATCACCCACCCCGCGGCGAGCGAGGCCAGGAGGACCGCGGCCGTGGACGCGAAGCTCATCGCGCCTTCACTGGCGAGCCCCGCCGCCCCCACCGGCACGAACATCACCACGGTGAGCGCCGCGGCCAGGAGCAGGTACGCCCCGATCCTCCACCCGGCGGCCCAGATGCGCAGCAGGAAGCGGCGCCACACCCCGGGGGCCGTGGTCTCCAAAGGAAGCGCCCTTCAGCTCCCGAAGGTGCGAAGGGCGCGGCCGCGGATGCGGGTCATCAACAGCAGGACCATGAGGACCTTGACCAGGTCCGCCAGGACGAAGGGGCGCAGCCCCAGCGCGACCGCCGCGTCCACGCTCCCCACCGCCGCCAGCCAGGCGAGCCCGCCGGCGTAGATGGAGGCGAGCGCCAGGAGCAGCCCCGGGAGCGCGCGCACCCCGCCGGAGCGCCCCAGCGCGCCCGCCAGGAAGGCCGCCGCCGGGTACGCCAGCAGGTAGCCTCCCGTGGGCCCCAGCAGGTAGGCCAGCCCGCCCCCCATGGCGAACACCGGGAGCCCGGCGACCCCCGCGGCCAGGTAGAGCGCCTGGCTCGCCGCGCCCAGGCGGGCGCCCAGCACCGCGCCCGCCAGCAGCACGAAGAGCGGCTGCAGCGTGAACGGCACCGGCGTCCCCGGGAGGGGGATGGCGAGGCGAGCCCCTACGGCGGTGGCGGCGGCGAAGGCCGCCACGCCTACGGCGCGGCGCCAGGCCAGCGAGGAGGCGTCCCGGCGGCCGCCCAACTCCAGCGTGTTCCGAAGCGTGCTCATGTCGTATCGTCCCCGTGGCTCAGACCCGCTCGACCGAGAGCGCGACCGCGTCGCCGCCGCCCAGGCAGAGCGTCGCCAGCCCGGTCTCCGCGTCGCGGTCCTTCATGGCGTGCAGCAGGGTGGTGAGCACCCGCGCACCCGACGCGCCGATGGGGTGCCCCAGCGCCACCGCGCCGCCGTGCACGTTCACCCGGTCCCAGTCCCAGCCGAGCCCCGCGCCGTCCGCCAGCGCCTGCACGGCGAACGCCTCGTTGGCCTCGATCAGGTCGTAGTCGCCGATCTCGGTGCCGGACTTCTGCATCAGCTTCTTGACCGCCTCGATGGGGGCGAAGAACAGCTCCTGCGGGTCCACCGCGCCGGTGGAGTACGCGTTGATGCGGGCCAGGATGGTGAGCCCGCTGGCGCGGGCGTACTCCTCCGAGACCACCACCACCGCCGAGGCGCCGTCGTTCATGGACGAGGCGTTCCCGGCGGTGACCACCGGGTCGGTCACGTCCTCCGGGGCGTCCTTGCCGAAGGCGGGCTTGAGCCTGCCCAGCGACTCCAGGGTGCTGTCGGCGCGCGGGCCCTCGTCGGCGTCCACCACGGTCGTCCCCTTGCGCCCGGCGATCTCCACCGGGACGATCTCCTCGCGGAACTTGCCCGCCTGCTGCGCCTCGACGGCCTTGCGGTGCGACTGCACCGAGAACTCGTCCGCCATCTGCCGGGTGACGCCGGCCTTCTTGGCGGTGTACTCGGCGTGTCCGCCCATGTGCACCTCGCAGAACGAGCACCAGAGCCCGTCGCGGATCAGCCCGTCCACCACCGTCTGGTCGCCGAACTTGACCCCGT
>DATABU010000744.1:0-1907 GCA_036259415.1 Longimicrobiaceae bacterium | reverse complement strand
CGCCCGCCGAGGGCGAGGCCGCCCCGGCGGAGGCCGGTGCGGAGCCCGAGGAGACGGCCGACGCCGCGCAGAACGACGAGCTGATCGGGAAGCGCAAGTAGCGGTCGGACGATGGCCGGGAGCGAGCCGGAGTACCTGGCGGTCGGTACGGTCCAGAAGCCGCACGGGATCCGCGGCGAGCTGTCCGTGCGGGTGGAGACGGACCGCCCCGACGCGGTCTTCACGCCCGGCCGCGTCCTCCTGCTGGGGGACGACGCCGGGATCCCGGACGGCGGCACGCTGACGGTGGAGCGGGCCCGCCCCTTCAAGGGTGGGTTCCTTCTCAAGGCGGCGGGGCTGTCGTCGCGGACGCCGGAGGTGGAGGCGCTCCGCGGGCGCACGCTGCTGATCCCGGCCGCGGAGGCCGCCCCGCTGGACGAGGGGGAGGTGTTCTTCCACCACCTCGTCGGGATGCGGGTGGTGGCGGCGGGCGAGGAGGTGGGCCGGGTGCGCGACGTCTACGAGGCGCCCTCGGGCCACCTGCTGGCGGTGGAGCGCCGCGGGAGGAAGGAGCTGATGCTCCCCTTCGTGCGGGAGATGGTCCGCCGCGTGGACGTGGAGGGGCGGGAGCTGGAGATCGACCCGCCCGCCGGCCTGCTGGACCTGTGATGCGGATCCACTTCGTCACGCTCTTCCCGGAGTTCTTCCGGGGGCCGCTGGGGCTCAGCATCCCGGCGCGCGCCGCGGCGGCGGGGCTGGTGGAGTACGACTTCGTCCAGCTCCGCGACTTCGCCAACGACCGCCACCAGACCGTCGACGACTACCCCTTCGGCGGCGGGGCGGGGATGGTGATGAAGCCCGCCCCCTTCTTCGAGGCGGTCGCCTCGCTGGCGCCGGAGGGCGAGGACAGACCGGCGGGGAAGGTCCTCCTGATGTCGGCGCGGGGGAAGCGGTTCACGCACGAGGACGCGGTCCGGTACTCGCTGGAGCCGGAGCTGACGATCCTGTGCGGGCACTACAAGGACGTGGACCAGCGCGTCCCGGAAGGGCTGGGGGCGGAGGAGGTCTCTCTGGGGGACTTCGTCCTCTCCGGCGGCGAGTTCGCGGCGCTGGCGGTCGCCGACGCCGTGGTGCGCCTCCTCCCGGGCGCGATGTCGGACCACGAGTCCGCGTCCACCGATTCGTTCTACGAGGGGCTCCTGAGCCCCCCTTCGTACACGCGGCCCGCGGACTTCCGCGGGATGAAGGTCCCCGAGGTGCTCCTGTCGGGAGACCACGCCAGGATCGCGGCCTGGCGGCGCGGGCAGGCCGAGCGCCTGACGCGCGAGCGGCGCCCCGACCTGTGGGAGCGCCTGGAACACAGTTGACGTTGGGCTTCGCGCCGCGGTGCGGCCGGCTCAACCTCTCCACTTTCGAACACCGAGGGCAGACCAATGCACCCGTTCATCGAGACCCAGCAGGAGTACATGCGGACCGACCTCCCCGAGTTCCGTCCCGGGGACACGCTCCGCGTCAACGTCCGCGTCCGCGAGGGCGAGAAGGAGCGCATCCAGGCGTTCGAGGGGGTCTGCATCGCCCGCAAGCACGGCGGGATCTCCGAGACCTTCAAGGTCCGCAAGATCTCCGGCGGCGTCGGCGTGGAGCGCACGTTCCCGCTGCACTCCCCCATGATCGCCTCGATCGACGTGGTGCGTCGGGGCCGCGTCCGGCGGGCGAAGCTGTACTACCTGCGCGCGCTGCGGGGCAAGGCCGCCCGGATCAAGGAGCGCCGCACCCGGTAGTCCGCCGCTCTCCGGGACCCCCGGGAGCAGCTCCAGCGACGGAATGGCGAAGAAGCAGCGCGCCGCCGGCGGCCCACGGCTCCAGGACCCGCTCTCCATCGAGCGCGGGTTCTGGAGCCGTGGGCCGCCGGCGGCGCGCTGCTTCTT
>DATABU010000743.1:0-2502 GCA_036259415.1 Longimicrobiaceae bacterium | reverse complement strand
ACGGCCCCCCCCCCCGCCGCTTTTCGTGCCCCGAAGGCTTGCGCGGCCCCCGGCGCGCCCCGAGCTTTGGGGATCGTCCACCGTCTACCGAGGGCCGCCCCATGGACCCGCCTGCATCCCCGCGCGACTCGCTGCGCCGCCTGCACGCCACCCTCGACCGGCTCCTGCGCCGGATGACGCGCCGCCTGCACGGGAGCCCCCGCGAGATGCAGATGGACGCGGCCGCGGCCATCGCCCTGCTCCCGCAGGTGGAGGTGCCCAACCGCGCCTACCTTGCCTCCACGCTGGGCAACCTGGTGCGCGAGCTGGGGCAGCGCCGCCCGGACCTGCTCCGCTACGTGGTCACGCTTGAGGGCTCGCTGGCGCAGGTGGCCGAGCTGCTCGCGGCCGGTGCGGAGGAGCCGGGCGAAGCCGGGGCCCCTCCCGGGCCGTAGGCACCCCGCGGGACGGAGCAGGGGGGGCGCTCTTCTTCTTCCTCAGGATGTTCATCTGTTTCCGAGCCGGCGGTAAGCTGCGGGACGCCCGGAATTTCCGGAGCATCTACGTTGCTTGCGCCCGTGCGGGGCATGGATTTCGCGGAATCGGCCCCCCCGGACGCGGGAAACGGACGGGGACCGACAACGGGTGCAGGGGCGTGGCGGCTGCATGAAAATGGTCATCTTCGGGCTGACGGTGAGCTCCTCGTGGGGCAACGGCCACGCCACCCTGTGGCGTGGCCTTTGTCGCGCCCTGGCGGCGCGCGGGCACGAGGTGGTGTTCTTCGAGCGCGACGTGCCCTACTACGCGGAGCACCGCGACCTGCACGCGCTCCCCGGCGGGGGCGATCTGGTGCTGTACCCGGAGTGGGAGGGTGCGCTCCCGGCGGCGCGGCGGGAGCTTGAGGGGGCGGACGTGGCCATGGTGACCTCGTACTGCCCGGACGGGGTCGCCGCCAGCGAGCTGCTGCTGGCTTCGCGGGTGCCGCTGCGGGTCTTCTACGACATGGACACCCCCGTGACGCTCCAGGCCCTGGAGCGCGGGGAGGCGGTCCCCTACCTCCCGCCCTGGGGGCTGGGGGACTTCGACCTGGTGCTGAGCTTCACGGGGGGCGCGTCGCTGCGAGAGCTGCGCGCCCGGCTGGGCGCCCGGCGCGCGGTGCCGCTCTACGGGAGCGTGGACCCGGACGTGCACCGCCGCGTGCCCGCTGTGGAGACGTTCCGCGCGGACCTGTCGTACCTGGGGACCTACGCCGCCGACCGGCAGGCCGCCCTGGAGGCGCTCCTCATCGAGGCGGCGCGTCGGGCGCCGGACCAGCGCTTCCTGATCGGCGGGGCGATGTACCCTCAGGACTTCCCCTGGACCGACAACGTGTTCTTCGTCCGCCACGTCGCCCCGGGCGACCACCCGGCCTTCTACTCGTCGTGCCGTGTCACCCTGAACGTGACGCGGGCGCCCATGGCCCGGATGGGGCACTGCCCGTCGGGCCGGCTGTTCGAGGCGGCGGCGTGCGGCACGCCCATCCTCACGGACGGGTGGGAGGGGCTGGACGAGTTCTTTTCGCCGGGGGAGGAGATCCTGGTGGGGCGGAGCACCGAGGACGCGCTGCACGCGCTGCGGCTCCCGCCGGAGGAGCTGGCGCGGGTGGCGCGCCGGGCCCGGGAGCGGACGCTGGACGAGCACACCGCGGAGCGGCGCGTCCGGGAGCTGGAGCGGGCCCTGGAAGCGGCCGCCGCGCGCGACCCGGTGGGCGCCGGCGAGCCGCTGGAGCCCGGCGGCACCCTTTCGCTGGAGGTGTGAGCATGTGGGGGATCGTACCGGCGGCGGGGGCGGGGAGCCGCATCCAGCCCCTCGCGTTCTCCAAGGAGCTGCTCCCCGTGGGGAGCCAGTTCGACGGCGACGGGGTGGAGCGGCCGCGCGCCGTGAGCGAGTACCTGGTGGAGCGGATGGTCCGCGGCGGCGCCGACCGCATCTGCTTCGTGATCTCGCCCGGGAAGTCGGACATCCTGGGTTACTACGGCGGCGAGGTGGGGCCGGCGAAGGTGTGCTACGTGGTGCAGCCGAAGCCGGCGGGGCTCTGCGACTCCATCTTCCGGGCGCTCCCCCTCATCGCCCCCGACGAGCAGGTGCTGGTGGGGCTCCCGGACACCATCTGGTTCCCGGAGGACGGGCTGGCGGCGCTCCCGGACGGCGTCCTCTCCTTCCTCCTCTTCCCCGTGGAGCGCCCGGAGTTCTTCGACTCGGTGGTCACCGGCGGCGACGGCAGGGTGCGGGAGATCCAGGTCAAGCAGCCCGGGGCGGAGTCGCACTGGATCTGGGGGGCCTTCAAGCTCCCCGGCTCCGTGCTGGCGGAGCTGCACGCGCTCTGGGAGGAGCGCGGGCGGAGGGACGAGTACATCGGGACGCTGGTCAACGCCTGGCTGGCGCGCGGCGGCGAGGCGCGCGGGGTGCCGGCGGGGGAGGCGTACGTGGACGTGGGGACGCTGCACGGGTACCGCGAGGCGATCCACGTGCTGGAGGAGCGGC
>DATABU010000742.1:0-2190 GCA_036259415.1 Longimicrobiaceae bacterium | reverse complement strand
ACCCCGACCTCGGCGGCGTGCTCCCGCCGGCGCAGCCGCCCGCCGCGGCGCGGAAGCCGGCGGCCCCGAAGCCCGCCCCGCCGAAGCCAACCGCTCCCGAGCCCCGGGTCCCGTCGCCCGACACCACCGCGCCGGTCCCCTTTCCGCGGCCGAAGGCGGGGACGGGCGGGCCGCCCGACACGCTCCACGTCCCCGCCGGCCCGGCCGCGCCCGCCCCCGCCGACACCGTGCGCGTCCCGCCGCGGCCGCCGGTGACGGACACCATCCGCGTCCCCGGGACGGGCGGCGCGGGCCCGGAAACCGGCGCGCTCCCCGCCAGGTAGTCCTCCAGGAACCGCTCCCGCCCGCCCGGACAGGCCCCGCCGCTGCCGGGGCGGCGCTCTTCCGCTGGCGGGAGCGCCCGCCGCGCCGTATCGTGTAAACGTCCGTCCCACCCCAACCCGAGGTCTGCCGATGAAACGTCTGCTACCGCTGCTCGGCGTAGCCCTGCTGGCAGCCGCCCCCGCGGCGGCCCAGGAGGTCAGCATTCCGCACACCACCTTCCAGCTCCCCAACGGGCTGCGGGTGATCGTCAACGAGGACCGCTCCACCCCCATCGCCACCGTCAACGTCTGGTACCACGTCGGCTCCGGGTACGAGAAGCCCGGCCGCACCGGCTTCGCGCACCTCTTCGAGCACATCCTGTTCGAGGGGAGCAAGAACGTCCCCGAGGGCGACTTCGACAACCTCCTGGAGGCCGCTGGCGCGGTCAACAACGGGAGCACCACCTCCGACCGCACCAACTACTACGAGATCCTCCCCAAGAACGCGCTGGAGCTGGCGCTCTGGCTGGAGGCCGACCGCATGGGCGGGCTCCTGGACGCCATGAACGAGGGGAAGCTCGCCGGGCAGCGCGAGGTGGTGAAGAACGAGCGCCGCCAGCGCGTGGACAACCAGCCCTACGGGCGCCTCTTCGAGACCGCGTTCGCCGCGCTCTACCCGGCGGGGCACCCGTACTCCTGGCCGGTCATCGGCTCGCTGGAGGACCTGGACCGCGCCACCCTGGCCGACGTGGAGGACTTCTTCCGCACCTACTACGCCCCCAACAACGCCACCCTCGCCATCTCCGGCGACGTGAGCGCCGAGGAGGTGCGGCCCCTGGTGGAGAAGTACTTCGGCTGGATCCCGCGCGGGCCCGACGTGGCCAAGCCCGACGTCGCCGTCCCGCCCATCCCGGAGACCCGGCACATCACGCTGGAGGACCGCGTCACCCTGCCGCAGCTGACCATGGTCTGGCGCGGCGTCAAGTCGTACGCCCCCGACGACGCGGCCCTGGACGCGCTGGCGCGCATCCTCACCGACGGTAAGAACAGCCGGCTGTACAAGCGCCTGGTATACGACCAGAAGGTGGCGCAGAACGTGACCGCCTTCAACTACGCGCAGCTGCTCTCCGGGGACTTCTTCGTCCAGGTGACCGCCCGCCCCGACGTGCGGCTGGACGCAATGGAGCGGGCGGTGGAGGAGGAGGTCGCCCGCCTCGCGCAGACGCCCCCCACCGCCGAGGAGCTGCAGCGCGTGGTGAGCCAGATCGAGACCGAGTTCGTCCGGGCGCTGGAGACCACCGCCGGGAAGGCCGACCAGCTCAACTCCTACCTGTACTACACCGGCGACTCCGGCTACGCGGACGAGGACCTGGCGCGCTACCGCTCGCTGACCCCCGCGGACGTCCAGCGCGTCGCCCGCGAGTACCTCGCCGGGAAGAACCGCGTCGTGGTGAGCATCGTCCCGGA
This sequence comes from Longimicrobiaceae bacterium, assembly GCA_036259415.1. Taxonomy (GTDB): domain Bacteria; phylum Gemmatimonadota; class Gemmatimonadetes; order Longimicrobiales; family Longimicrobiaceae; genus JAFAYN01. Next base: position 421 of record DATABU010000742.1, on the reverse strand, counting down.
GGGCAAGACCAACCTCGCCGTCGCCGCAAAGGAGAACGACTGATGAAGCGCTTCGCAGGCATTCTCACCGGCGTCCTCCTGGCGGGGTGCGCCCAGGCCGCGCCGGAAGCCGCCGCCCCCGCGCCGGCCCCGGCCGCCGCGCCGGTCGCGGCCGCGGAGTTCCCCACCACCGCGCCCACGCCCGGCCCGGCGCCGGCGATCCGCGTCCCCGCGCCCGAGCGCCGCACCCTGGCCAACGGCCTGGAGGTGCTCTACGTGCGGCGCCCCGAGCTCCCCGCGGTGCAGGCGGTGCTGGTGACCCGCGGCGGGCAGTCCGACGACCCCGCCAGCCTCCCGGGGCTGGCCTCGTTCACCGCCGGGATGCTGGACGAGGGCGCCGGCGGGAAGAGCGCGCTGGAGCTCTCCAGCGCGCTGGACCAGC
>DATABU010000741.1:0-6868 GCA_036259415.1 Longimicrobiaceae bacterium | reverse complement strand
TCGGCGCCGTCCCGCACTTTCGCACTTCGCACTCCCGCACTTCGGTTCTATCCGCCGCGCGCCATGGAGTCCAGGAACTCCTGGTTGGTCTTCACCTTCTTCATGCGCGACAGGAGGAACTCGATCGCCTCCGCGGGCGGCATGTCCGAGAGGAAGTTGCGGAGCAGGTAGATCCGGGCCAGCTCGGTCTCGCTGAGGAGCAGGTCCTCCTTGCGGGTGCCGGAGCGGTTGAGGTCGATGGCCGGGAAGATGCGCTTGTCAGCGATGTGGCGGTCGAGCACCAGCTCCATGTTGCCCGTGCCCTTGAACTCCTCGAAGATCACCTCGTCCATGCGCGAGCCCGTCTCCACCAGCGCCGTGGCGATGATGGTCAGCGAGCCGCCCTCCTCGATGTTCCGGGCCGCGCCGAAGAAGCGCTTGGGCTTGTGCAGCGCGTGCGCGTCCACGCCGCCGGAGAGGATCTTCCCGGAGTGCGGGACGGTGACGTTGTAGGCGCGGGCGAGGCGGGTGATGGAGTCCAGGAGGATCACCACGTCCTTGCCGTGCTCCACCAGGCGCTTGGCCTTCTCCAGCACCATCTCCGCCACCTGGGTGTGGCGGTCCGCCGGCTCGTCGAAGGTCGAGGAGATCACCTCGGCCTTGACGTTCTCCTGCATGTCGGTGACCTCCTCCGGGCGCTCGTCGATGAGCAGCACGATGAGGTGCACCTCCGGGTGGTTCTCCGTGATGGCGTTGGCCATCTTCTGCATCAGGATGGTCTTCCCCGCCTTGGGCGGGGCGACGATCAGGCCGCGCTGTCCCTTGCCGACCGGGGCGATCAGGTCCATCACCCGCATGGACAGGTCGCCGATGCGGCTCTCCAGGCGGATGCGCTGGTCGGGGTAGCGGGGGCGCAGGTTGTCGAAGGCGATGCGGTGCTTCGCCTTCTCCGGCTCGTCGCCGTTGACGCGCTCCACCTTGAGGAGCGCCAGGTAGCGCTCGCCCTCCTTGGGGGGGCGCACCTGCCCCAGCACCGTGTCGCCGGTGCGCAGGTCGAACCGCTTGATCTGGCTGGGGGAGACGTAGATGTCGTCGGGCCCGTACAGGTAGTTCCAGTCCTGCGAGCGGAGGAACCCGTATCCCTCCGGCAGGACCTCCAGCACGCCCTCGCCGCGCAGCACGACCTCCGAGTCGAGAAGGTTCTGCTCGATCCGGTAGATCAGGTCCTGCTTGCGCAGTCCCGAGTAATTGGAGATGTTCAGACCCTCCGCCATCTCGTGCAGCTCAGCGATGGTCTTGGACTTAAGCGCCGTGATGTCCACGAATTGCTCCGAATGGCTCTAAGGAACGGCGGCACGGCCGAAGCGCCTGCCGCCGGATCCGTTGTTCTTGTTGGCAAACGGGGAGTGACTCGCCTGCGGGCGGGAGGCGCGAAGCGCCACGGAACCGGGCAGATCGGGTGGTCGGGGACGATTGCCACAACCTACTGTGCACGCGAGGCGAGGTCAAGAGTTCCGTGGTCGATTGGTTCAACGTTTTCGCCACCTACCGGGTGGTGGTCCTCCGCCGTGAAGAGATCGTTCAGGGGGTCCTGCATCCGGAGCTCGGGGCGGACGCGCCGCCGGTCCGATCGCTCCTGGAGGGCTGGCCCGGAGCCCGGTTCGTGCGGGAGGGTCCCGCCGGGACCGAGGTCACCCTCCTGCGCCGCACCGTCCCGCCGACGCCCGAGCGCTGGTGGCTGCACGCCCTGCTCTTCCTTCTGACGCTCTTCACCACCACCGTCTCGGGCGCGCTCTTCGCGGGGCGCGACGTCCTCCTCTGGGCGGGCGTCCCGCTGGGTGCCTGGACGGTCCCCGTGCCGATCCCGGTCGTCTCTGCACAACTCGTTCCCGGGCTCTGGTTCTCGGTCCCGCTGCTGGGCCTGCTGCTCGCCCACGAGCTGGGGCACTACCTCGCCGCGCGCCGGTGGAGGCTGGACGTCTCGCCCCCGTACTTCATCCCCGCGCCCGTCCCGCTGAACCTGATCGGGACCTTCGGGGCCTTCATCCGGCTCCGCTCCCCCATGCTGAACCGTACGCTCCTGCTGGACGTGGGGGCGGCGGGCCCCCTCGCCAGCTTCGCGCTCTCCCTCCCGCTCGCGGCGGTCGGGCTCAGTTTGAGCCGGGTGGATTCGCTGGTGTACGACACCCCGACCCGGTTCGTGGTTCCCGTCGGGAGCGGGGAGGCGCTGTTCGTGGGCGGGTCGCCGGTCTTCCACGCCCTGGCCGCGCTGCTCGCCCCCGGCGGCGTGGTGGTGCTGCACCCCTTCGCGCTGGCCGCGTGGCTGGGGCTCTTCGTAACCATGCTCAACCTCTTCCCCCTGTCGCAGCTGGACGGGGGCCACGTCCTCTACGCCCTGGCCGGGCGCGGGCAGCGCTGGGCGGCGCTGGCGTTCATGGCGGCGCTCCTCCTGCTGGGGACGGTCTGGAGCGGCTGGTGGGTGTGGGCCGTGCTCATCCTGGTGCTGGGGCGGGGCTCGCTGGCGCACCCGCGGGTGTTCGACCCCGACCATCCGCTCTCTCCCGGACGGCGGGCGGTGGGGTGGGCGTGCGTGGCCGTCCTCGCGCTGACCTTCGCGCCGGTCCCGTTCGCCCTCTGAGGGCCGCGCGCCCGCTCCGCCGAATTCTTGACAAGCCCCGGAGAGGGGGAGAGATTCCCGGACGTCAGCAGTACCAATGTGACCGTCGTACGCGGAGTTCCGGATGGCACGCCACAATCGCGAGGGGCGCGGCGAAGACCAGCGCGGCAACGAGTTCCGGATCGGCTACCAGCCGGACTGGTTCCGCCTGATCAAGGTGACCCGCGACCTGGCGACGGGGCGCCAGTCCACCAAGACGCTGTTCCGCAACCCGGAGGCGCCGCTCCAGGACCCCGGGTCGCGGGTGCGGACCCGGGTGCAGGCGCCGGAGCTGGGGCTGGACGTGGAGGTCTCGCTCCACGACGCCCGGCAGGTCGTGCGCCGCATCACCATCGAGACCGTGGTCCCCGAGGGGCCGGAGCAGGGGGAGACGGTCGTGCTGTCCATCACCCGGGCCTCCGCCGACGCCGCGCCGGACGAGGACTAGCCGGCGGCCGCCGCGACCGGCCAGCCCACCCCTCCCATGCCCCTCCTCGTCCTCGCCTTCCAGCAGAGCGACATCCCCAACACGCGGCTCCTGTTCTTCGTGAACGTGGTCGTGGTGGTGAGCGTCGTGCTGTTCGCGAGCGGCGTGGTCATCGCCCTGCTCCGGCGGAGCTACCGGCGGCGGGTGGAGGAGGAGAAGCTCGCCGCCATGGGCACCGCCACCGCCCGCATCCTGCACCAGGTCAAGAACCCGCTGCAGACCATCGTGCTGCACGCCGACCTCCTCCTGGACGAGGGGATCGTGGGCGACCCCGTCGCGCGCCGCGAGGTGTGCGAGGCCATCGTGGGCGAGTCGCAGCGGCTGGTGGCGATGCTCAACGAGCTGTCCGTGTACGCCGCGGGGTCGCGCCGGGCGCTGTCGCGGGAGCCGCTGGCGCTCCACGACATGCTGCGGCACCTGGCCCGGCAGGAGGAGCGCGAGGGCGAGGAGCGGGGGATCCGGGTGGACGCGTCCGCCGTCTCCGAGGCCACGATCCTGGGCGACGCCTACTACCTGCGGCAGGCGCTGGACAACCTGATCCGCAACGCCTGCGAGGCCATGGCCGGGCAGGAGGGCGCCCGCCTGATGCTGGGGGTGGAGCGGGTGGGGACCATGGCCGCGGTCCGCGTGGCCGACAACGGGCCGGGGATCCCGCCCGAGAAGATGGAGGGGATCTTCCAGCCCTTCGTCTCCACCAAGGGGAAGGGGATGGGGCTGGGGCTCTCCATCTGCAAGGAGATCGTGGAGGGGCACGGCGGGGAGATGGAGGTCCAGTCCACCCCCGGCGCGGGGACGACGTTCACCCTGCTCCTCCCGCTGTACGAGGAGGCGCCCGCGCTGGCGCGCGGCTGAGGAGGGACGGCATGGAGCTGAAGGGGGTGCTCGCGCCGGCGGCGACGCCGTTCGACGCCGTGACGGGCGAGGTGGACGTGGTGGCGCTGCGCGCCAACGTCCGTGCCTGGCTGCGGACGGAGCTCGCGGGCGTGGTCCTCTTCGGCTCCACGGGCGAGGGGGTGCTGCTGGACGAGGACGAGCGGGTGCGCGCCCTGGCCGCCGTCCGCGAGGTGGTGGAGCCGGACCGCCTGCTCCTGGCCGGCGCCGGCGCCGAGTCCACCCGCGCCGCGGTGCGGATGGCGCGCGCCGCCGCCGGCGCGGGCGCCGACGCGGTGATGGTGCACCCCCCCGCCTACTACCGCCCGCAGATGACCCCGGAGGCGCTGCGCGACCACTTCACGGCGGTCGCCGACGCCTCGCCCGTCCCGGTGGTGCTGTACGCCGTCCCCCCGCGCTTCAGCACGGTGGAGCTCGCCCCCGGCCTGGTGGGGGAGCTGTCCCGGCACCCCAACGTCGCGGGGATCAAGGACTCCTCCGGCGACCTGAAGACGCTCGCCGCCCTGGCGGACGCCTGCGACCGGAGCTGCGCCGTGCTGGTGGGGAGCGGCGACGCCCTGTACGGCGCGCTGGAGGTGGGCGCCCGCGGCGGCATCCTGGCCGTGGCGCTCCTGGACCCCGGGGCCTGCGCCGAGGTGTACCGCGCCTACGTGGCGGGCGACCTGGCCCGCGCCGGGCGCCTGCAGGAGCGCCTGGCCCCGCTGCACCGGCGGGTGGTGGGTGCGCTCGGCGTCCCCGGCGTCAAGGCGGCGCTCGACCAGCTGGGGCTGCACGGCGGCGCGCCGCGGCCTCCGCTCCGGCCGCTCCGCCCGAAGGAGGCCGGGCAGGTGCGGGAGGCGCTCCGCGCCGCGGGGCTGGCCGGGGCGGAGCGGGCGGGGTGAGCTGGACCTCGCTCTCTACCTGCTGGGCGGGACCGGCCTCCTCGCGCTGGCCCTCATCGACATCTTCACCACCGTCCTCCACCACTGGGGCGGGGCGGGCCCGCTGAGCGGCCGCCTCGCCTTTCGCGTCTGGAAGGCCGCGGTCGCGCGCACCGGCGGCATGGTCCGGAGCGGCGGCGGCGCGTGCTGGGGCGTGTCGGGCCGGTCCTGATCCCGCTCACGGTGATCATGTGGGCCGGGCTGGTGGTGCTCGGCTTCGCCCTCCTCCAGCGCCGGCCCCGCCCGCATCATCGGCAGCTACCTGCACGCAGGATCGGCGGCGGCCTCTGAGGCGTTGCCGCGGCCCCTTCGCCGGCATACCTTGTCGCGTCCCTCGGAACCCACACCGGCCGACGCGCAAATGCCCGAGTACACGAACCTCCAGCTCGACGTCCAGGACGGGATCGCCACGCTCTCCGTGAACCGCCCCGACAAGCTCAACGCCCTCAACGAGCAGACCATCCGCGAGATGGCGGACGCGGTCCGCGAGATCGGCGAGCGGGACGAGGTGCGCGGCGCCATCGTCACCGGGGTGGGGAGCAAGGCGTTCGTGGCCGGCGCCGACATCGCCGAGCTGTCGAGGATGGGCCCGGTGGACGGGGTGGAGGTGAGCCGCCTCGGGCAGCGGGTCTTCCGCGCCATCGAGCTGTCGCGCAAGCCGGTGATCGCCGCAGTGAACGGCTTCGCGCTGGGCGGCGGGTGCGAGCTGGCGCTGGCCTGCCACCTCCGCATCGCTTCGGACAACGCGAAGTTCGGGCTCCCCGAGGTGAAGCTGGGGATCATCCCCGGGTACGGCGGCACCCTCCGCCTCCCGCGGATCGTGGGGAAGGGGCGCGCCCTGGAGCTGATGCTCACCGGCGAGATGATCGACGCCGCCGAGGCTCACCGCATCGGGCTGGCGAACCGGGTGGTCCCGCAGGCCGAGCTGACGGAGGCCGCCCGCGGCCTGATGACCACCATCCTCCGCAACGGCCCCATCGCCCTGGGGCTGGCCATCGAGTGCTCCACCCGCGGGATGGAGATGTCGGTGGACGACGGCCTGGCGCTGGAGTCCAACCTGTTCGGCCTGCTCGCCGCCACCGAGGACATGCGCGAGGGGATGAGCGCGTTCCTGGAGAAGCGCAGTGCCGAGTTCAGGGGGAGGTAGTGCCCGGCCCGCGCCGACGATGAAGCCTCCCGCCACGCTTCGACGGCTGCTGCTCGCCTCCCCCGTGGGCCCGCTGCTGGTGGAGTACGACGACGCGGGGGTGCGGGCGCTGCGCTTCTGGCGGCAGGGGGAGCACCCGCCCGCGGGGACGCGCGACGCGCCCGCCCGCGACGACGCCCCGGGCCGGCAGGTCGCGCGGGAGCTGCGGGAATACTTCGCGGGCGAGCGGCGCGAGTTCACCGTGCCGCTGGCGCCGGAGGGGACGGAGTTCCGCCTCCTCGCCTGGGAGGCGCTCCGCCGCATCCCCTGCGGCGAGACCCGCAGCTACGGCGAGCTGGCGCGCGAGATGGGGAAGCCGGCGGCCTCGCGCGCCGTTGGCCAGGCCAACGCCCACAACCCCATCCCCATCCTGGTCCCCTGCCACCGCGTGCTCGCCGCCGACGGCGGGATCGGCGGCTACCTGGGCTCGTGGGAGGGCGGCGACGGCACGGGAATCAAGCGCTGGCTCCTCCGCCACGAGGGCGTGGCGGTGCGCTGAGCCGTCCCCGGGCGCACCTCCGCATCCACGCACCCTCGCACTCCCGTTCGTTGTACCTCTCCCGCCTGCGCCTGCACTCCTTCCGCAACCTGGAGGACCAGACCCTGGAGCTCCCGCCCGGGGGGGTCGCCCTGATCGGCGACAACGGCCAGGGCAAGACCAACCTGCTGGAGGCGGTCTACTACCTGGAGATCTTCCGCTCCTTCCGCGGCGCGCCGGACGAGCAGCTGGTGCGCTTCGGGGAGGAGGT
>DATABU010000740.1:0-3747 GCA_036259415.1 Longimicrobiaceae bacterium | reverse complement strand
CCGGAGGAGCCGGCGCCCGCGGCGGGGGGCGCACCGGACCGGATCGCGGTGCCCGCCATCGCCGCGCCGCCCGAACCGGGCCCTTGACAACCGGGCGTCGGGTGATTACACTCGTCGCCCTCAGGGAGTCGCGTCCCGATGTTCCAGCTTCCACCCCGGTCCCGTGCGCTGCGCGGGGACTCGCGGTGGGTCTCGAGGCCAAGGCTTCGAGAGGACATCGGCGGCGCGATTCTTCGTTTCCGGCGGGTCCGTCCCGCGGCCGTAAACCGAACCGGGAGTACCGTCACGATGCAGCAGCGCACGCTCCGCAGCTTCGCCCCGGATCCACGCACCGACGCGGCCCCCGCGCCGGCCGTGGCGTGGGCGGCGTGCGCCGGCCGCCGGGGCACGTGCGCGAGCCGCATCTGCGGCAATGGCGGCGGCATCCGCATGCCGCACGGGTTCGGACGGGACGGACACGGGATCTGCGTGGGTACTCCGGGGAGGTGCGCTCCATGAGCGCGTGAACTCCCAGGACGAGGGAGCGACACCGTCGCCCCGCCCGCGCCGAAGCGGGCGGGGCGATTCGTTTTTCCACCCGGGCAGGAGGTGATCCACGACGATGGCGATACGCAGCAGGTGAAGGGTGGCCGGCGGGCGCGAGGTCCCGAGCACGTGGACACGCGACTCCCTGTGCCGGGGCCGGACGCTCCGCCGCGCCACCCACGCAGCAGGACCAAGCAGACGCACGGGGCCGTAGCTCAGCTGGTAGAGCGCTGCATCCTCCCCACACCTCGTCCGGGCTCCGGGCCGAAGGCGGAGGGTTACCGACTTCAGATCGAGAGGTCGCGGGTTCGAGTCCCGCCGGCTCCATGACAGGAACGACTGACACGGGAAGGTGCGAGATGGGCCAGGACGCCGCCGCCGCGCACCGGCGGCAACGGAGAGCTGTCATCGAACGCATGACGACCACACCACGGAGACCACATGAGCACCACGGGACGCTACTACTACCGGGACCGCAGGTCGGGACGGACCTTCTGCATCGAGCCGATCGCCGACCGCACGCAGAAGGTGGACGACCTGCGCTGGACCAACGGCGGGATCGACCCCGTCCAGGGCGGCGCGATCCGCGAGGAGGAGTCCGTCATCACCCCGGAGAACGGGTTCGTGAACATCGCCCACCTCCCGCCGGGCGTGAGCCCCGACGGCCACATCGAGCAGCTCCTCCGGGGCGGCGTCGAGGCAGGAGAGGGCTGAAGCAGGAGAGCGGAGGAAGGTCGTAGCTCAGCGGCAGAGCAGTGGCCTTCCTCCCTCCCGACGGAAATGGGAACCGTGGCTCAGCCCGGTAGAGCGCTCGGCATTCCTCGCCGACACTTCGCCCGGACCTCCGGGCCGCAGGCCGAGGATCATCGGGACCGAGAGGTCGCGGGTTCAAATCCCGCCGGTTCCCCATCGGAAGGCCGTGACGACGCGACAGGCGGGTCGAAGCGACTCGGTTATCGCTCCCATACCCGGAACATGCGACCCGGGGCCGAGCGCACCCCTCCTCCGCCCGCCGCGTCGAGCAGCACGCAGGAAGGGCAGTCCAGCAGGATCTTTGAGATCGTGTCGTGGGCGGTGGCAGAGCGTCCCTCGCCACCCCTCGCCCGCAGTGCGGGCCGCAGGCAGAGGGTTACCTGGTCGAAGCCGAAAGGCGAGCGGTTCGAATCCGCCCTCTCCCCGTCCACGACCCCGTTCCGGCGCACGGGCCGGACCCGTTCGGTTACCGCCACCAGCAGTCGAGTCCTGGCAGAGCAGTACGGCGAGCCAGGGGTCGAGCGGACCACTCTCATCCGTGCGCCGGACCCGCCGGACCCGCGGGTCGAAGCAGCCGGGTTACCGCCTGCCATGCGACGCTCCCCCAGCGGGGGCACCCCCGGCCGCGCCCCACATCCGCGGGCACCGGCACCACCCTTCGCCCGGAAAGGAGGCGAGCAGACGATGATGGACTTCACGCGGTACGTCGCCACCCGGCTGCGGCGGCTGCGCACCCCGCAGAGCGAGCCGATCCCCGGGAGCGCGCAGGCGCCCAACTCGGCCGGCGGGTACGCCTGGGCCGTGGACCGCTGGACCCGGCTGGACCGCTTCCTGGTGCTGGGGAGCGAGGGCGGGACCTACTACGTCGGCGAGCGGCAGCTGACGGTGGAGAACGCCGCCTCCGCCGCCGAGTGCATCGCGGAGGACGGGCCCCGGACGGTGCGGCGCGTCGTGGAGGTGAGCGCCTCCGGGCGGGCGCCCCGGAACGACCCCGCGCTCTTCGTCCTGGCGATGGCCGCCGGCCTGGGCGACGAGGCCACCCGGCGGGCCGCGCTGGCGGCGCTCCCCGAGGTGGCGCGGACGGGGACGCACCTCTTCCACTGGCTGCGGTACGTCCAGGCGTTCCGCGGGTGGGGGCGGGGGGTGCGGCGGGCGGTGGGGGCCTGGTACCTGGCCCGCCCGGCCCGGGAGCTGGCCTACCAGCTCCTGAAGTACCCCTCGCGCGACGGGTGGTCGCACCGCGACGCGCTCCGGCTGGCGCACCCCCGGCCGGAGACGGAGGAGCAGAGGCTCCTGTTCCGCCGGGTGGCGGCGCGGGAGTCCGGCGAGCCCTACGGAGCCGCGGAGCTGGAGGGCACGGAGACCGTGCGGCTGCTGCGCGCGGTGGACGAGCTGCGCGGCGGGGCCGGGCCCGCCCGGGCCGCGGAGCTGGTGCGCGAGCACCGGCTCACCCGCGAGATGCTCCCCACCGAGCTGCTGCGGGAGGCCGCGGTGTGGGAGGCGCTCCTGGAGGCCATGCCGCTCACCGCCCTGGTCCGCAACCTGGGGGTGATGAGCGGGGTGGGGCTCCTGGCTCCCATGAGCGAGGCGGCGAAGACGGTGGCCGCCCGCCTCACGGACCGGGAGGCGCTGCGCCGGGCGCGGGTGCACCCCGTCGCGGTGCTGGCGGCGCTGCGCACCTACGCGCAGGGCCGGGGGATGCGGGGGAAGGGGAGCTGGACCCCCGTCCCACAGGTGGTGGACGCGCTGGACGCGGCCTTCTACCTGGCCTTCGCGACGGTCGAGCCCTCGCGCAAGCGCACCCTGCTGGCGCTGGACGTGTCCGGGTCGATGGACGCCGGGGTCCTGGGGATGGAGTACCTGAGCTGCCGCGAAGCCGCGGCGGCGATGGCGCTGGTCACCGCGGCCACGGAGCCGGAGCACCGGTTCGTGGCCTTCACCGAGGGGAGCTACCCCTCGATGCACCGCGGCTTCACCAGCGGGCTCACGCCGCTCGCCATCTCCCCGCGCCAGCGGCTGGACGACGTGGTCCGGGCCATCCGCGGCCTCCCCTTCGGGGGGACGGACTGCGCGCTGCCGATGCTGGAGGCGACGAAGCACCGGTGGGAGGTCGACACTTTCGTCGTCTACACCGACAGCGAGACCTGGGCGGGGAAGGTGCACCCCGCGCAGGCGCTCCGCGAGTACCGGGAGCGCACGGGGATCCCGGCGAAGCTGGTGGTCGTCGGGATGGCGTCCAACGGGTTCAGCATCGCGGACCCGGAGGACGCGGGGATGCTGGACGTGGTCGGGTTCGACACGGCCGCGCCCCGGCTGATCAGCGATTTCTCCCGGTAGAGGGAGCGGGTCCGGTCTTCCGCTCCCCCCACCGGGAAGCGGACCGAACCAGAACCCTCGAAATACGATGAACCGAGTGAAGCAGTACCTGGAGCAGCCGGAGGAGGAGATCTCCTGCGGCGATTTCTGGGT
>DATABU010000739.1:0-4382 GCA_036259415.1 Longimicrobiaceae bacterium | reverse complement strand
TGGACGTCCCGCCCCAGGGTGGCCGCCAGGTCGAAGCGGAAGCCGTCCACGTGCATCTCCTGCACCCAGTAGCGCAGCGAGTCCATCACCAGCTGCAGCGTCTGGGGGTGGCGCGTGTTCAGCGAGTTCCCCGTCCCCGTGTAGTCCATGTAGAGGCGCGGCGAGCCGGGGACCAGCCGGTAGTAGGTGGGATTGTCGATCCCCCGGTACGAGAGGGTGGGCCCCAGGTGGTTCCCCTCGGCGGTGTGGTTGTAGACCACGTCCAGGATCACCTCCAGGCCGGCCTCGTGGAGGGAGCGCACCATCTCCTTGAACTCGCGCACCTGCTCGCCGTAGTCGCGGGCGTGGGCGTAGCGCCCCGCCGGGGCGAAGAAGTTGATGGAGCTGTAGCCCCAGTAGTTCTTCAGCCCCTTCCGCACCAGGAAGTGCTCGTCCACGATCTCGTGCACGGGGAGGAGCTCCAGCGCCGTGACGCCGATGGACTTCAGGTGCTCCACCACGGCCGGGTGCGCCACCGCCCGGTAGGTGCCGCGGATCTCCTCGGGCACGTCCGGGTGGAGCATGGTGAGCCCCCTCACGTGCGCCTCGTAGATCACCGTCTCGTGCCAGGGGATGCGCGGCGGCCGGTCGCCCCGCCAGTCGAACGCGTCGTCGACCACCACCCCCCTGGGGACCCCCGCGGTGTCGTCGGTGTCGTCCAGCACCCAGTCCTCCCCCGGCTGCTCGAAGGGGTAGGCCCACGGGTGCTCGTCGTAGTTCACGCTCCCCGCCACGGCCCGGGCGTAGGGGTCGACCAGGAGCTTGAAGGGGTTGCAGCGCAGCCCCTTCGCGGGCTCGTACGGCCCGTTGACGCGGTACGCGTAGCAGGTCCCCGGCCCCACCCCCGGGACGTAGCCGTGCCAGACGAAGGCGCTCCGCTCGCGCAGGCGGAAGACGCGCGAGGGCCGGGCGTCGCCGGGCTCGTCGAAGAGGCAGAGCGCCACCTCCCAGGCGACCTCGGAGTAGATGGCGAAGTTGGTCCCGTGGCCGTCCCAGTGCGCGCCCAGGGGGTAGGGGCGGCCGGGTCGGGCGGTGACGGCGTCCTCCAGGAACCCGGGGACGTGACGGCGGGGGTCGATCCTGCGGTGCGCGTCGTCCATCGAGCCTCGGTCGGGGGTGGAGCGCGGCCCCGTACGGGGTCCGGCCGGTGGCGCTGGCGCGCATGCAGGTTGCACGCCGCCGTGCCCGCTTCTTGCGATGCGGGATGCCCCCCGCGGGAGCGCGGGTGCACGTATCTACCACGACCAGTCCCGGAGCGCACGTGTCGGACGCCAGCGACCACCGTCACGCGGAGGGCGGCCGCGCCCCCCTTTCCACCTACCGCCTGCAGCTCAACCACAGCTTCACCTTCCGCGACGCCGCGGAGGTGGTCCCCTACCTGGCCGGGCTGGGGGTCTCGGACCTGTACGCGTCGCCGTACCTGATGGCGCGGCCGGGGAGCCTGCACGGCTACGACATCACCGACCACAACCGCCTGAACCCCGAGATCGGCACGGACGACGAGCACACGCGCATGGTGGGGCTGCTGCGCGAGCACGGGATGGGGCACCTGCTGGACATCGTCCCCAACCACATGGGGATCGCCGCGGGGGCGAACCCGTGGTGGAACGACGTGCTGGAGAACGGCCCCAGCTCGCCGCGGGCGGACTACTTCGACATCGACTGGGCGCCCTACAAGACGGAGCTGGAGGGTAAGGTGCTCCTCCCGGTGCTGGGCGACCAGTACGGGCGGGTGCTGGAGGAGGGGCAGCTCCGCCTGGCCTTCGACGGCGGGCGCTTCTACATCGAGTACCTGGACACCCGCTTCCCCTGCGCCCCGGCGCCCACGGCGGCGGTGCTGCACCTGGCGCTGGAGGGGCTGGACGGCGTGCTGGAGCCGGAGCAGCCGGACCGGATGGAGCTGGAGAGCGTCGCCACCGCGCTGGAGCGCCTCCCCGCCCGCCGCCGCACCGACCCGCGGAGCGTTGCCGAGCGCCGCCGCGAGAAGACGGTGGCCGCGCGCCGGCTGGCGGCGCTCTACGAGGGGTCGCCGGAGGTGCGCGCCGCGCTGGACGCCGCCATGGAGACGTACAACGGGGTCCCCGGCGAGCCGCACTCCTTCGACCGGCTGGACGCGCTGCTGGAGGACCAGGCGTACCGGCTGGCCTACTGGCGGGTGGCGGCGGAGGAGATCAACTACCGGCGCTTCTTCGACATCAACGACCTGGCCGGGGTGCGGGTGGAGCGCGGGGAGGTGTTCCAGGAGACGCACCGCCTGATCCTGCGGCTGGTGCGCGAGGGGAAGGTCACGGGGCTGCGCATCGACCACCCGGACGGGCTCTTCCACCCCCGCGAGTACCTGCGCGACCTGCAGCGCGATACGGTGGGGATCGACGCGGAGCGGCCCTTCTACGTGGTGGTGGAGAAGATCCTCGCCGGCGACGAGACGCTCCCGCCGGACTGGCCGGTGGCGGGGACGGTGGGCTACGAGTTCCTGAACCGGGTGAACGGCCTGTTCGTGGCCCGCGAGAACGAGGCGGCCATGGACCTGGTGTACCGCCGCTTCGCGCGCGAGCGGGTGAGCTTCCCCGACCTGGTCTACGAGAAGAAGCGCCTGATCCTGGAGACCTCGCTGGTGAGCGAGCTGACGGTGCTCACCAACATGCTGGGGCGTATCTCGGAGCGGAACCGCCGCTCGCGCGACTTCACCCTGGGGCTGCTGCACGACGCGCTGCGCGAGGTGATCGCCTGCTTCCCCGTGTACCGCACCTACGTGGACGCCTTCGCGGGCGAGGTGTCGCCGCGCGACCGGGCGTACGTGGCGCACGCGGTTCGGTGGGCGCGGCGGCGCAACCCGGGGGTGAGCGGCTCGCTCTTCGACTTCGTGCGCAGCGTGCTGCTGCTGGAGTGGCCGGACGGCCTGGACGAGGCGGCCCGCGAGGAGCACGCGCGCTTCGTGATGAAGTTCCAGCAGCTCACCGGCCCGGTGATGGCGAAGGGGGTGGAGGACACCGCCTTCTACGTCTTCAACCGGCTGATCTCGCTGAACGAGGTGGGGGGCGAGCCGGACCGCTTCGGCGTGGCGCCGGAGGAGCTGCACCGCTTCCTGGCGGAGCGCGCTGAGCGGTGGCCGCACGCGCTGGGCGCCTCCTCCACGCACGACACCAAGCGGAGCGAGGACGTGCGCGCCCGCATCAACGTGCTCTCGGAGCTCCCCGACCTCTGGGAGACGCACGTCACCACCTGGGCGGAGCTGAACCGGGGGAGGAAGCGGGACGACGACGAGGGGCACCCTGTCCCCGCGGCGGGCGACGAGTACCTGCTCTACCAGACGCTGGTGGGCGCCTGGCCGCTGGGGGAGACGGAGGACCAGGCGCACCAGGACCTGGTGGCGCGGGTGCAGGGCTACATGGAGAAGGCCACGCGCGAGGCCAAGGAGCACACCAGCTGGATCGAGCCCAACGAGGCGTACGACGCGGGGCTGAAGGAGTTCGTGGCCGCCGTCCTGGACCGCGGCGCCCCCAACGCCTTCCTGGACGACTTCCTGCGCCTGCAGCCCGTCGTCGCCCGCATGGGGATGCTGAACTCGCTGGCGCAGACGCTGGTGAAGCTGGCCGCCCCCGGGGTGCCGGACGTGTACCAGGGCCAGGAGCTGTGGGACTTCTCGCTGGTGGACCCCGACAACCGCCGCCCGGTGGACTACGCCGTCCGCGTCCGCCTGCTGCGCGAGCTGCGGGAGCGGATGACGGAGGGAGACCTCCCCGCCCTGGCGCGGGAGCTGGTGGAGTGCTGGGAGGACGGCCGCGTCAAGCTGTTCCTGACGCACCGCGCCCTCACCCTGCGCAACGCGCTGCCGGAGACCTTCCTGGGCGGCGAGTACGTCCCCCTCGTCTCCGCGGGGCAGCGGGTGGGCCACGTCTTCGCCTTCCTCCGCCGCGGCGGCGGCGCCGACGTGGTCGCCGCCGTCCCGCGCCTCCCCGCCACCCTCACGCGCGACCGCGGCTTCGCCCTCCCGGACGCCGACACCTGGCGCGACACCTGGATCGAGGCGCCCGACGGACTCCTCGCCGGCCGCTGGCGCAACGCCTTCACCGGCGAGACCGTGGAGGGCACGACGAGGGGCGCCGGCACCGCGCTCGCGGCGGACGAGCTGTTCGGGAGCTTCCCGGTGGCGCTGCTGGAGAGGATCTCGTAGCGGGGAGGACTGCGACGGCGCGAGGAGTCGGCGCCGTCGCGGGGGTCGGCGGCGGGGCGCCCCCTACGGAAACGCCAGACTCGCTTCGCCCGGACACAAGTCGTTTCCTACGGGGGCACCCCACCTCCTCCCGGTCTGCTCCCCGGGACGGCAACGACCCGCCCCCGGC
>DATABU010000738.1:0-3570 GCA_036259415.1 Longimicrobiaceae bacterium | reverse complement strand
GGACGCGGCGCCGGAGCCGGCGGTCCGCCGGGGGGAGGACGCCGCGGCGCTGCGGCGCGAGGCCGAGCTGCTGCGCGCGGCGGTGGCGCGGCAGGGCCGCGAGCTGCGCGAGGCCGCCCTGCTGCGCGAGTTCCTGCGCGGCCGGGGGCTCCTGCGCGAGGCGGAGCGCTACGCCCGCGTGAAGTCGTCGCTGGAGGGGATGGACCCGGAAGAGGCCGGGGAGGAACGGTAGCCGGGCGGGAGGGCGCGCGGAGCTTGCCCCGCGCGGCGGGCGCCGCCTAGATTGCGGCTCTCCCCGTCGCGCCAGGCGGTCACACGGCGCGCCCCGCTCCCCGGCGGCCACGACGCCGAACAGGCGAAATGTCCCACGTCATCGCCATCGCCAACCAGAAGGGCGGGGTCGGCAAGACCACGACCGCGATCAACCTCGGCGCCAGCCTGGCCGCGGCCGAGCAGCGCACGCTCGTAATCGACCTGGACCCGCAGGGGAACACCACCAGCGGCCTGGGCGTGGACCCGCACGAGGCGAGCGCCTCGCTGTACAGCGTCCTGCTGGACATGGCGCCGCTGGGGATGGCCATCTCGCGATCCGTGCACCTCCCCATGCTCGACGTGGTCCCCACCACGGTGGACCTGGCCGGGGTGGAGGTGGAGCTCCCCGAGCTCCCCGACTGGCAGCTGCGGCTGCGCGCCGCGCTGGCGAGCGTGCGCGGGCTGTACGACTTCGTGCTGCTGGACTGCTCGCCCTCGTTCTCGGTGCTGACGCTCAACGCCCTCAGCGCCGCCGACGCCGTGCTGGTGCCGGTGCAGGCCGAGTACTTCGCGCTGGAGGGGCTCACCCAGTTCACCGACCTGGTGCGGGTGGTGAAGCAGCACCTGAACCCGGGCCTCCGGGTGGAGGGCGTGCTCCTCACCATGGTGGACCAGCGCCTCGGGCTGGCTCGGCAGGTGTCGGACGAGGTCCACAGGCACTTCGGGGCGCAGCTGCTGCACACCGTCATCCCCCGCAACGTCACCCTGGCCGAGGCGCCGGGGTTCGGGAAGCCGGTGCTCACCTACCGGATCGACTCGGCCGGGGCCCAGGCGTACCTGGCGCTCGCCCGGGAGGTCATGGGTCGCATGCGGCCGGTGGCGCGGCGGGCGGCGGGTTGAACGGACTGAACTGATTGGGTTGGGCGTGCCCCTCGCTGGCGCTCGGGTCGGGCTGCGGCTCCGTAGGGCAGCAAACGACGCAGCCCAACGGAGGCGAGCCCCGCCCAGTGCCTCTGAACCGCGGTGCCGGCGGGTCTCGCCGCTTCGCGCTCGCATCCCTCACGCAGGCTGTGGTGGCTCTTTCACCCCCCCATCATTGGGAGAGGGTGGCGAGCCTGAGCGAGAGCCGGGTGAGGGCGCCCTCGGCGCCGCGGACGCGCTCCGCCGCCCGATCCCTCCTGTAAGATGCCCCTCCCCCGGAACGGGGGAGGGTGGCGAGCCCAAAGCGAGCCGGGTGGGGGCCCCCCGGGGTGGGTCCGCCATTCGCAGGCTGTCCCCTGTGTCTCATCCCCCTGTCCCCGCGTACGACAGGCAAATCGCCGTTCGCGGCGGCCTTTTCCGCGCACCCAAGACGCCGTCCAGCAGCAAGTCACGAAGCTGCAACAGCTTACACATAAACCATTATCACGTTTGTACTTACGATATACGACCCAGCCCGTTGACTCCCCCCCCGCGGGGCCCTATACTAGAGGCGCACGACGACGACCCCGCAGCTCCGCAGTCAATGTCGATCCTCTCGTTCTGCGCTTCGAACGTTCCTTTCTTTGTTTCCGCCCGGGGGGTTTACACGATGGGTGATCTGCGTCCGGTAACTCTGAGCCTCGACCTGCCCGCCGACGTCGCCGCCGAGGTGGAGGAGCTCCAGAGGGAGCAGCCCGAGGTGCTCAGCCAGGGGCTCCGCTACGTGGTGCTCCGCCGGCAGATCTTCGACGTGCTCTCCGCCCGGGGAGCGGCCAGGCTCGAGCCGAAACTGTTGACGTAGTCGCGTTCGGAGCGTATTAGTTGGTGTGGGGAAGAGCTCGCTGCTACGCCGCACACGCCCCATGCCCGAAATCGAAGCGAACGACCTCAGGACCCGCTACACCGACTGGTGCTCGGCGCGTATCGCCGAGCACCTGCTGGCGTTGAGCCCCGAGGAAGTGTTCCTCCTCAGCGAGCGGGGCGTCCCGAGCGACGCGGCCCCGACGCCGAATCCGGCGTCGGGGTCGTTTTCTTTGCCCAGCCGCTACTCGCGCGCCGAGCGGAGCATCCAGGCCGCCCACGCCGAGCTGGGGCTCCCCACCTTCGAGGACTGGAAGGCCGAGTACGCCCGCGACCCGGCGCGCTTCGACGCCGACATCCTGGGCTTCCGCCGCGCCGCCGACCGCGGCGACCAGCTGCCGCGCACCGGCACCTGAGCCCCTCCCCGCCCGCCCTACCTCCCGGGCGCGGTCACCAGCCCGTCCATCTCCTCCACCGCACCCCGCTCGAAGGCCGCCACGTTCGCCAGCGTGGTCTCCGCGATCCCGCGCAGCGCCTCCACGGTGAAGAAGCCCTGGTGCGCCGTGACGAGGACGTTGGGGAAAGTGAGCAGGCGCGCGAACACGTCGTCGGCGATCACGTGCTGCGAGTGGTCCTCGAAGAACAGGCCGGCCTCCTCCTCGTAGACGTCCAGCCCCAGCGAGCCGATCTTCCCGCTCTTGAGCGCGGCGATCACGGCCCGGGTGTCCACCAGAGCGCCGCGGCCCGTGTTGACGAGCATCACGCCGTCCTTCATCCGGGCCAGCGCCCCGGCGTCCACCACGTGGTGCGTCTCCGGCGTTAGCGGGCAGTGCAGCGCGACGACGTCCGACTCCGCGAAGAGCTCGTCCAGCGGGACGTAGCGGACGCCCAGCGCCTCCACCTCCGGGCGCGGGAAGGGGTCGTGCGCCAGAAGCCGGCACCCGAAGCCGGCCATGATCCGCGCGAAGCCCTCCCCGATCTTCCCCGTCCCCACCGTCCCCACGGTGCGGCCGTGGAGGTCGAACCCGAGCAGCCCGTCCAGCGAGAAGTTCCCCTCCCGCACCCGGTTGTACGCGCGGTGGATCTTGCGGTCCAGCGCCAGGATGAGCCCCACCGCGTGCTCCGCCACCGCGTGCGGCGAGTACGCCGGGACCCGCGCCACCGTCAGCCCCAGCTCCGCCGCGGCCGGCACGTCCACGTGGTTGAACCCCGCCGAGCGGAGCGCAACCAGGCGCGTCCCGCCCGCGGCGAGCGCGCGCAGCACCGGCGCGGAGAGCTGGTCGTTGACGAAGGCGCAGACGGCGGGGAAGCCGTGCGCGAGCGGGGCGGTCTCGGGGGTGAGGCGCGGCTCCAGGAAGGCGAGCTCGTGCCCGTGCCCCAGGTTGGCGGCGGCGAGGGACTGCTGGTCGTACGGCTTGCTGCTGAACACGGCGACGCGCACGTGGGCTCCTCCTCTCCGGGGGACGACGGGCTCCGGGCGGTGGGCTCCCGCAGGCCCCGGGCCGCGGACGAAGGACGGCCCCGCCGCGGAGGTCCGCGGCGGGGCCGTCCCCCGAT
>DATABU010000737.1:0-2094 GCA_036259415.1 Longimicrobiaceae bacterium | reverse complement strand
GCCCGCGGGCGGGTCGGGCGCCCAGGCCGGGCCGGCGGCCGGGGGGAGCGGGCTTTCCGCGCACCTCCGCGGCCCGGTGCAGATCGTCCCCGACCCGCTCACCAACTCGCTGATGATCCGCGGGGAGGCGTCCGACTACCGGACCATCGCCGCGGCGGTGGGCGAGCTGGACGTGCGGCCGCTGCAGGTGCTCATCGAGGTGCTGATCGCCGAGGTGGGGCGCTCCAACAGCCTGGACGTGGGGGTGCGCGCCACCGCGCGCGGGGAGAGCCCCGCCGACAGCGCGGTGCTCGGGGAGGGCGGGCTCAACCTGCGCGGAAAGCTGACCGTAGGCTCGGCGGGGGACCTGGCGCTGCGGGTGCTGGGGGTGGGGACGATCCGGGCCGACGTGGTGCTGAACGCCCTGGCCACCTCCGCCGACGTGAGCATCCTCTCGCGCCCCATCGTCCTCGCGCAGAACAACCAGGAGGCCCGCATCATGGTGGGTGCGCAGAGGCCCTTCGTGCAGATCTCCCGCGCCCTCCCCACCGACGGCGCGGTGCGCGACCAGGTCATCCAGTACCGCGACGTCGGGACGCAGCTGAACATCACCCCCACCATCAACCCGGACGGCTACGTGACGCTGGCGGTGCGGCAGGAGGTGAGCGCGGCCACCTCGGAGACGCAGTTCGGCGCACCGGTGATCCGCACCCGGGAGGTGGAGACGCAGCTCTTCGTGCGCGACGGGCACACCGCGGTCATCGGCGGGCTGGTGGACCGGCAGCAGGACGTCGTGAACGAGGGGATCCCGCTGCTGCGGAGCATCCCCCTGCTGGGGACCCTGTTCCGCTCCACCCGCCGGAACACGGGCGTGACCGAGCTCTTCATCCTCCTCACCCCGCACGTGATCCGCAACGACGCAGAGATGGAGAGAATGTCCGAGGAACTGAAGGCGAGCTCCCCCCGCGTGGGGGAGCGCATCGACGCCCTGCGCCCCCTGGTGGAGACCGCGCCCGCCGGGCCGCGGAAGCGCGAGCCATGACCCGCTCCGGAGAGCTGCGCGTGATCCGCGGCGGCCCGCCCGCGCCCCGGCACGACTTCCACGGGATGATCGGCCGGTCGCCGGCCATGCGGGCCGTGTACGAGCGCATCGAGCGCTTCTCGGCGCTCCCCATCCCCGTGCTGGTCCTGGGGGAGACGGGCACCGGCAAGGAGATGGTCGCCCAGGCGATCCGCGAGCTGAGCGGCGCCGACCGGCGCTACGTGCCGGTGAACTGCGCCGCCATCGCCAAGGACCTGTTCGAGAGCGAGCTGTTCGGGCACGAGCCCGGGGCCTTCACCGGGGCGATCCGCAGGCACGCCGGGATCCTGGCGCAGGCGGACGGGGGGATCCTCTTCCTGGACGAGGTGGGCGAGCTCCCGCTCGCCACCCAGGCCAAGCTGCTGCGCGTGCTGGAGTCGGGGGAGTACCGGCCGGTGGGGGGAGAGCAGGCGCGGCGGGCGAGCTTCCGGCTGGTCGCCGCCACCAACCAGGACCTCGCGCTGCGGGTGGAGCAGGGCACCTTCCGGCTGGACCTCCTGCACCGGCTGGGCGCCGCGCGCATCGTGGTCCCGCCGCTGCGCGAGCGGGCCGAGGACGTCCCGGCCATGGCCGAGGAGTTCCTGCGGCGAATCCGCGAGGCGCGCGGCTGGGGTCCGGCATGGTTCTCCCCGGAGGCGGCGGCGCTGCTCCGGGGAGCCGGGTGGGGCGGCAACGTGCGCGAGCTGAGAAACGTGGTGGAGGCCGCGGCCGCGGTCGCCCCGGCGGGGTGCATCGAGGCGGACCACCTGCGCGAGTTCCTCCCCGGCGCCGGCGGCCCCGCGGCCCCGGGCGCGCTCCCCACGCTGGCGGAGATCCTCCGCACCGCCGAGCGGTCGGCCATCCAGGAGGCGCTCCGGCGCGCCGAGGGGAACCGCGACCGCGCCGCCGCGCTCCTGGGGGTGAGCGTCGCCACGCTCTACCGCCGTCTCTCCGGCCGCAGGGAGGGCGCGGCATGACGGCGCGCGCGGCGGGCCGGCTGCTGCTGGGCGCGGCGCTCCTGGCCGGCCTGGCGGGGTGCGCCCCCCGGTACGGGG
>DATABU010000736.1:0-6477 GCA_036259415.1 Longimicrobiaceae bacterium | reverse complement strand
AGGCTACGGAGAGGAGCCGCCCGCCCGCGGCGCGGGGGGCCAGCGCCTCGCAGAGGAGGTCTGCGTCCTCCCAGACGCTCGCGTAGCGGATGAAGTCCCAGGCGGCGCGGTCGCGCCCGCTCCGCTCAGCCGCCATCCGTCCCCGCGTGCTCCAGCCGCCGGACCAGGCCGGTGGTGCCGTCCATCTCCACCAGCTCCCCGTCGCGCAGCGTGTCCATCAGGCCGGGGACGGCGACGATGCAGGGGAGCCCCATCTCCCGCGCGACGATGGCGGAGTGGCTGAGCAGGCTGCCGCGCTGCACCAGCAGCCCCGCCGCCGGGGGGAAGAGCAGCGTCCAGCCCGGGTCCGTCCGCTCGGCGACCAGGATGCGGCCGTCCAGGTCGCCCGCCTCGCGCGGGTCGGTCACCCGGCGAACCCGGGCGCGCACCACGCCGGGACAGCAGCCGGTGCCCTGGAGCGTCGCGGCGTCGGAGTCCACCGGCGGCGCGAGCGCGGTCAGCGTGGCGACGGAGAGCGCCGGCGGGCCGAGGGTCTCGAAGCGATCCGGCGGCGCGGGGCCCCGCTCGTACTCCGCGAACTCCGCCTTCCGCTGCGCGGCCAGCGAGCGCAGGTCGCCGGCGACGGAGGTCCCGTCCAGCGTGCCGAAGACCTCCTCCACGCGCAGCCAGAACACGTCGCGCCGCTCGCGGAGCATGCCGGCCTCCGCCAGCCGCGCCCCGATCCCCAGGAAGATGCGGCGCACCACGCCGAAGACGCGCGTGCGCTCGAAGCGGAGGTTCTCGCGGTCGCGCACCCGCTCCCGCGTCCGCCGGAGCACGCCGAAGTAGACGCCGCGGCGCATCCCCCGCAGCTCCTGGCGTACGCGGGCCTCGGCGGCGCGGCGGATCTCCCGCTCGCGCTCGCGCGTCGCGTCCGGGTTCGTGGTCCCGGAGCGGAGGTAGGCGCGGATCGTCTGCACCAGGAACTCCGGGTTCTCGCCCAGGGTGACCGTCTCCAGCTTCAGCTCGTTGGTGCAGCGGTCGCCGAACCGCTCCAGGTAGGCCCGCATCGCCTCGCGGAGCGGGCGCAGCTCGTCTCGCGTGTCGATCTCCCGCCGGAGCGCGGCGTCGTCGGGCTCCCGCTCGAAGGCGGCGCGCAGCGCCGGGTCGGTGGCGACGTCGCGGGCGAGCGCCATGACGCGCCGCGCCGGCTCGGTGGAGATGATCCCGCCCTCCCCGGCCAGCAGGTCGTTCACCAGCGTCGGCGGGGCGTCCGGGAGCCACTTCTCCGTCAGGCGCCCCAGCACGCCGAACCAGATCATGGCGAAGAAGTCGTTGACCAGCGGCGTCTGCCAGTGGCGGAGCAGCTCCTCCTCCAGCCGCCGGTAGAGCGCCAGCAGCCGGTCGGCGTCCCGGGCCGACAGGTCCTCGCGCGCGAGCGGCGCCAGCGCGGCGTCCACCCGCGCGTGGAAGGCGGGGACCTCGCGGGCGAGGCCGCGGTTCGCCGCCGCCAGCTTCCGGAGCATCCGCGCGACCCGCAGCGCGTCGCGCCCGCGAGAGGCGGCGCGGGGGGCCTCGGGCGGGTCCTCCAGCTTCTCGCGGACCCCCATCATCCGCTCCATGAAGGCGCGGTTCAGCGCGAAGCCCGGCAGCAGGGCCAGCACGCGGTACCAGTTGAGCAGGTTGTAGTAGACGCGCCCGCGGACCAGCCCCAGCATGTTGGCGAAGACGTGCCGGTTGCGCTCCACCAGCTCGTCCTCCACCCCCACCATCGCGCAGAACTGCCGGTACACGTCCTCGTACACGCTCCGCGCGAAGGAGAAGGTCAGCGGCGTGGTGACGCCCGCGTAGCTCTCGACGATGTTGCTGTTGTCCCAGATGCGCCGCTCGCCCGTCCGCGGGCCTTCCACCGGCGCGGCCGCCGTCCCCAGCGTGGTGATGGGCCGCGCCTGGAGGACGAACAGCTCGCGCTCCCGCCCGTCCGCCGGGGCGAGCGCCCACTCCACGTCCTGCGGCGCCCCCAGCGCGCGCTCCAGGTCGCGCAGCACGCCCGCGATCCGCCGCACCTCTCCGTCGGTCAGCGCGGGCGCGTCCCGCAGCTCCGGCTCGACGGCGACCATCTCCGTGCCGGCCGCCGCCGGCCGGACGGCGCGGTCCTTGTGGGCCAGCGATGCGCGCACCTCGCCGGCCGGGCCGTCGGGGCCGACCACGTGGAAGGTGTCCGCGTCCAGCTCGCCGCTCACCAGCCCCTCACCCAGACCGTAGACGGCGCTCACGACGGCGGTGTCGCGCCGTCCCGTGACCGGGTCCGCCGAGAAGCCGACGCCCGACACCGCCGGCTCGACCAGCTCCTGGAGCACGACGGCCATCCGCACGCCCCCGCCGCCGTACGCAAGCGCGTGCGCGCTGGAGGCCGACCCCCAGACGGTCCGCACGGCCGCGGCGAGCGCCCTCGGGTCGTCGGCGGCGACCCCCAGCACGGTGTCGAACTGCCCGGCGAACGACGCCTCCGCCCCGTCCTCCGACGCGGCGGAGGAGCGCACCGCCAGCCGGACGCCGTCCAGCCCCGCCGCGCGGAGCGTCTCCGCCAGCTCGTCGGCGAGCTCGCCGGGAAGGCTGTCCGCCGCTGCGGCCCGCGCGCCGAACCGCTCGAACGCCTCCGTCCCGACCACGACCCAGCGCGGCACCCGCACACCGGTCGCGGCGAGCCGTGCGAGGTTGAACGCCTTGCCGCCGGCGACGGAGGGACCCGCGGCCAGCGCGGCGGCGGGACGCAGCACCAGGCGCGCCGCCGCGGCGCTATCCGCCAAGCTGCCCTCCCAGCCAGCGCGCCACGAACGGCCCCGCGCCCAGCAGCAGGTACATGGCGATGGTCCAGGCGCCGGCGGCGGTCTCGATCCCCTTCGCCGACCGCGCGTCGGGGGCGCGCAGGAAGCGCAGCGCGGGGAGCGCCGTGGCGAGCGCGGCACCCGCCAGCACCGCCGCCGCGACCCCGCCGATGCCGACGTGCCGCGCGGCCAGCCACGCCGTCGCGGCGGTCGCGGCGAGCGTCGCCAGCCAGACCAGCGGCGCCCGGCGCGTCCCCCAGGCGGAGGTGTAGGTGTCCACGCCCTCGCGCTCCCCGCCGGGGGCGCGGACCTTCCGGCCGATCTCGATCACGACGCCGTTCAGGAAGGTGACCAGGAGGAAGAGGACCAGCCCGTCCGGGGGCTCCGCGCCCTCCGCGAGCCAGTCCAGCCCCGTGGTGTACCCGTCGATCATCGGCATGATCGCCATGTGCGTGGCCAGGTACGCCGCGGGGTGCGCGCGCAGCCACTCAGGGACGAAGAACTCCTTCGTCATCAGCGCCGCCCACGCCGCGACGGCGAGCACCGCCCAGAGCAGCACGGGTGCGGCGAGCGCGTTGAGGAGGACGACCAGCGCGAGCGCGCCGCCGCCGATCCAGCGCAGCTCGCGGAGCGCCACGAGCCCGCGGGGGACGGGGAGCTCCGGCCGGTAGCGCCGGTCCACGTCCGCGTCCTTGTGCTCGTCCAGCACGCGGAGGAGGAAGAAGAACACCAGCGCGGTGAGCGCGCCCGCCAGGTACAGCGGGAGGGGGACGAAGCCGGGGGCGCCGCGGGCCAGGCGGGAGTACGCCGCCGCGGAGAAGGTGAAGACCGCGATCAGGGGGACGTACGCCGCGAAGGGGAAGCGCTCGCGCTGGTACGCGGCGAAGCGGCGGAGCAGCGGCGCCCGGGCGGCCGGGGCGCCGGCCCGGGGCGGGGCCGTGCGGGTGCTCACCCCGGCTCCCGCGTGCGCCCCAGGCGCTCGTGCGCCGAGGCGAAGTCGCCGGCGCACAGCGCGCCCACGATGGAGATCTCCCCGCCGAGCGCCGTCGCCGCGCAGATCTCCGCGAACTTCGAGGCGCGGCCCTCGCCCAGGCAGTCCATCATCCGCAGGCACTCCCGCGCCGTAGGGAGGCGCGTCCCTCCGCCCACCGTGCCGACGATCAGGTTGGGGAGCGTCACCGCGCAGTACAGGTCCCCCTCCCCCGTCAGCTCCATCCGGGTCACCCCCACGCTCGCCTCGCTGACGCAGGCCACGTCCTGCCCGCACGCCAGGAAGAGCGCCGCGATCCCGTTGGCGACGTGTCCGCTCACCCCGATGGAGCCCGTCTGCACCCCGCCGATGAAGCTGAGGCGCCAGTACTCCGTCATGCGCTCCGGCGTGGTGCGCAGCCCCCGCTCCACCAGCGCGCGGGGGAGCACCACCTCGGCCATGGCGTTGCGGCCGCGCGTCTGCAGGAAGCTGAGCGCGGTGGCCTTCTTGTCCCCGGACATGTTGGACTCCAGGAACCAGGAGCGCGGCTGCACCGGCGTGCCGGCGAGGATCGCCTCGCACACCGCCGCCGTGCAGAAGGTCACCATGTTCTGCCCGGCCGCGTCGCCCGTGTGGAACGCGAAGATCAGGTAGACGTGGTTCGCCTCCACGTGCGTCATCATGTCCAGCAGCCGGCCGTGCCGGGTGCGCGCGGCGGCCACCTCGCGAAAGCGCTCCACCTCGCCCACCGCCCACGCCGCGAAGAGCACCGCGTCGGAGAGGGTCTCGAACACGAAGACCGGGGCGCGCTGCACCTGCTCGGTGGTGACCATCGCCGCGGCGCCCCCGGCGAGGGTGATCAGGCGCGCGCCGCGCCCGTAGCTCGCCACCAGCGCCCCCTCGGAGGTGGCGAGCGGGACGTAGAAGTCGCCGTGGGCGTGCAGCCCGTTGACGCGCAGCGGACCCATGACCCCGGTGGGAACCTGCGTCATCCCCACGAAGCCCTCCACGCAGCCGCGCAGCTCCTCCGGCGCGGGCGCCGG
The DNA here is from genome assembly GCA_036259415.1 of Longimicrobiaceae bacterium. GTDB lineage: Bacteria > Gemmatimonadota > Gemmatimonadetes > Longimicrobiales > Longimicrobiaceae > JAFAYN01. The sequence goes on along the minus strand of DATABU010000736.1, from coordinate 1,657 downwards.
CTCGCGGCCCGCGAGGGCCGGCACCTCGATCCCCTGCGTCGCCAGGAAGGCGATGCGGGCATCGCGGGCCTCGCCCGACCAGGCGAGCGCGCCGGGCAGGCCGGGGGGAACGGGGCGCTCGGACGGGGGGGTGGACGCGAGGCGTCCCTTGAGTGCCTCGGGGGCGGCGCCGCGGCTCAGGCGCTCCGCGATCTCCCGTGCACGCTCGGCGGAGATGGGCATGGTGGGGAATCTACGGGCGGGAGCGGGCGCCGCAAAGGTGAGCGCGGGTGCGCCCGGCGGGGAAACGCGGAGCGGGCCGGCGGGATCGCTCCCACCGGCCCGCCGGGTGCTGCGGAGGTCGGGGTCAGTCCCGGAGCCTGCGCTCCACCGCTTCGACGCCCGCGGGGGTGATGCGGTACTGCTTCCGGGCCTGCTTGGTGCTCCCCATCTTCTTCTCCTGCACCATCAGCGGCCGGTCGGGGCGCATGTTCGCCTCGATGGCCCGGGTGATGTTGCTGATGGCGAGCCCGTTCCGCTTCAGCTCCGAGTTGATGGCCTGGCTGGTGACCGTGTCGTCGCCGCGCACCCGGGAGATGTAGTACGCGCCGAGCAGCGCCTTGTCCGACATGGTGGTGGGAGTCCAGCGGGTGAGCAGCGAGGCCAGGTCTCCCCCGGCCCCGTCCTCGCCATCGCCGGAGGACTCCGAGCGGGGACGGCCGCGGGGGCGTGCGGCGGCGGCGGAGCGCATGGAGCCGCCGAAGGCGCGCTCCAGGAGGATGTCGCGGGCCTTCTCCTTCAGGACCGGGTCATAGCCGGAGATCGCGCCATTGATCTCGTCCAGCAGGTCCTTCGCCTCCTTGATGTCGCTCATCGCGCTCTCCTCGCTGGCCCCCGACCGCCGCATCGGGAGATGCGGCCGCGCGGGTTCCCGCCGGAATCGGGGTTAGAAATCAACAACGGTTTGTCGAGTGCTGTTCATATACACTTTCCGGAGAGCGCCGTCAAGTACGACCGTCGCGCCTCCGCCCCGAACGCCACCAGCAGGACCTTTTCGAGGCGCGAGTCCCCTTCCAGGAACCCCAGGACCGCCCTAACCGCAATGTCGGCGGCGCGGTCGGGGGGAAAGCGGTAAACGCCGGTGCTGATCGCGGGAATGGCGAGGGTGCGGATGCCGTGGCGCACGGCAATCTGCAACGAATTGCGGTAGCAGCTTGCCAGCAACTCGTCCTCGCCCGCTCCGCCGCCCTGCCACACCGGCCCCACCGTGTGGATCACGTGTCGGGCGGGGAGCCTGTGCCCGCCGGTGATGCGCGCCTCGCCCGTGGGGCACCCGCCCAGCGCCTGGCACTCCTCGCGTAGCCCGGGGCCGGCGGCCCGGTGGATGGCGCCGTCCACGCCGCCCCCGCCAAGTAGCGAGCTGTTCGCGGCGTTCACGATGGCGTCCACGCGCAGCGTGGTGATGTCGCCCTCGAACACCTCGACCCGGTCGCAGGACGGGCGTCGCGAGGTCTGGGGCATGGGGCCTCCGCGGGGGTGCAGTGCGAGTCCGACTCGCGGTCGGGGAGATCGCAAGCCGCGTCGGGGCAGCGGCTTACGGCGCGAACAATCGTGCCGCGCGCGCCGAGGCCGCCCGGCCGCAAGGGGGGTGCCACCGGCAGGCCGCAACGCGAAGAGG
>DATABU010000735.1:0-1743 GCA_036259415.1 Longimicrobiaceae bacterium | reverse complement strand
GCCGCGGCCCGGCCGCACGGGGCGCGTTCTGGGGCGGGGTGGCGGGGCACGTCGCGGGGCTCGCCGTCACGCTGGCGGCCACGCTCTACCCGCCGGTCGCGTGGGAGGGCGCCCCCTGGCGCGCGGCGGCGGTGTACGGCGCGCCGGCCGCGGGCGCGCTGCTGGGAATGGCGCTCGGGGCCGCCCTGGCGCGGCGGCGGTCCCCACCCGCTGCCGGCTGACCTCCGGGAGACTCCGCCGCTCCTCGGGGTGGCGGGGGTGCCGCTCGCGCCGTCATGCAGCGTCCGGGCCGCGCACGGCCTGCCGGTCCGACCCTTCTTCCTTCCACGCATGCGGATGCAGCCCGTCCTGGCGCTCCTCCCCCGCAGCGACTCCTTCTCCGACCTGTGGCCCCGCCTGGCCGCGCTGTCGGGGACGGAGCTCCGCCGCGTCTCCGCCCCGGCCGACCTGGCGGGGGTGCAGGGGGTCTGCGCGCTGGTGGTCGCAGCCGGCGGCGAGGAGACGCGCCTCCAGGGGCTGTTCGCCGAGCTGAGGGAGGGCGCCTTCCCGCCGACGGCCGTGGTCGGCGCGGAGACGGACTACCGCGTGGCGGTGGCCCTCCTGCAGATGGGCGCGGCGGACTACTTCGCGCTGCCGGACGAGCTGGGGGCGCTCCGCGCCTGGATCGTGGAGCGGGCGGAGGTGGTCACCAGCCGCCGCAACGCACAGGCGCTCGCCGAGAGCCAGCGGCGGAAGTACGACTTCTCGCGCATCGCCGGGCGGAGCCCGGAGCTGCAGGCGGCGCTGGACCGCGCGGCCCGCGTCATCCCCAGCGCGAGCGCGACGGTGCTCGTCACCGGGGAGACGGGGACGGGGAAGGAGCTGCTGGCGCAGGCCATCCACTACAACGGACCGCGCGCGGCGCAGCCCTTCGTGGAGATCAACTGCGCGGCGCTCCCGGCCAACCTGTTGGAGGCGGAGCTGTTCGGGTACGAGCGGGGCGCGTTCACGGATGCGCGCGCCCCCAAGGCCGGCCTGTTCGAGGCGGCCTCCGGCGGGACGCTGCTCCTGGACGAGGTGGGCGACCTCGCGCCGGACCTCCAGGCCAAGCTCCTCTCCGCCCTGGAGAACAAGCGGGTGCGCCGGTTGGGGAGCGTGCGCGACACGCCGGTGGACGTGCGGATCGTCGCCGCGACCCACCGCGACCTGGCGGAGGAGGTGCGCCGGGGCCGCTTCCGGCGCGACCTGTACTACCGGCTCCGCGTGGTCCCCGTCCACCTCCCCCCGCTCCGTGAGCGCGGCGACGACGTGCTGCTCCTGATGCAGCACTTCCTGGAGCACTTCAGCGAGCTGCACGGCAAGCCGTGCCCCACCGTCCCCGCCGAGGTCCGGGCGGCGCTGCTCCGCCACACCTGGCCGGGGAACGTCCGCGAGCTGCGCAACGCCGTCGAGCGGGCCGTGCTCCTGGGCGACGGCACCGTCCGCCTGGAGGACCTGGCGCTGGAGGAGGAAGAGGTGGCCCCGGCCTCTGGCGTCCTCCCCTTCCCGGCGCCGCTGGACGCCATCGAGCGGGCCGCTGCGGTCGCGATGTTGCGTTACTGCGAGGGGAACAAGTCGCAGGCCGCGATGCGGCTCGGCATCGGCCGGAAGCGGCTCTACCAGCTGCTCGCGGGGCAGCCGGAGGGAGGGATGGGGGGATGAGGAGCGGAGTCTCGGAGCGGCGGACCGGCACCCCGTGCGGCGAGGTGTACCCATGGCGCTAGC
>DATABU010000734.1:0-4024 GCA_036259415.1 Longimicrobiaceae bacterium | reverse complement strand
AGCAGCAGCGCCGCGATCACGGCGGCCGCGCCCAGCACCTGCCATTCGCCGGGGTCGGCCACCCCCGCGGCGGCGGCGGCCGCGCGCAGCACCCCCGAGACGCCCAGGACGAGCGTGACCGCCACGGTGAGCCCCATCAGCGTGTTGGAGAGCGCGCCGTTGATCCCCCGCTCGCCCATCACGGCGCGGTCGTTGACCACCAGCAGCAGGAAGACGGCGGCGAAGGGGAGGACCACGCCGTTGAGCGCCTGCGCCAGGATGATGGCCGGGATCGGGCGCACCCCCGCGACCCCGAATCCGACCCCCACCAGCAGCACCCCAGCCACACCGCCCGGAAGCGCGAGCCGCGGTGCTCCCAGCGCGCCGAGCCGTCGTCGTAGAGGGCGCGCGCGGTGATGGCCGCGGCGAAGGGCGCGGTGATGCAGGACGAGAGGCCCGCCGCGAACAGTCCCCAGGCGAAGAGCGGCCCCGCCCAGGCGCCCAGGCGGCCGGAGAGCGTCGCCGCCACCGCCTCGTACGAGAACTCCCCCGCCACGCCGGCGCCCACCACCACGATCCCCATGGAGATGATCCCCCCGAGCAAGACCGCCACGGTGAGCCCGAAGCGGATCTCCCGCAGCGTCTGCCCGGCGGCGATCCCCGAGCCCAGGAAGAGGTTGTAGGGGACCACGGTGGTGCCCACCAGCCCCAGCACCAGCAGCCCGGTCCCCGGCGGGAGGCGGGGGACCGCCGCGCCGCGCAGCACCTCGCCCGCGGGCGGGGCCAGCAGGACCGCCGTCGCCAGGAAGGAGATCCCCATGAAGGCCACCGTGATGCTGAGCAGCGTGGCGACGGTCTTCGGCGTCCCCAGCCAGAGCACCCCCGCCGCCGCGGCGCCCACCGCCAGCGGGACGAGCGCCGACGAGACCCCCGTCCCCAGCGCGGCGCCCGCGCCGGCGCCCAGGACGTTCCCGGCCTCGAAGGCGGCGTTCCCCAGCACGATGGCGCCCAGCACCAGCCCCACCACCAGCACCCCCGACGCGCCCCCGCCGAAGCGGTCGCGGATCGCCTCGCCCAGGTTGCGGCCCGAGATGACGGTGACCCGCGCGCTCGCCTCCATCAGCACCAGCGTCGCCAGGGTGGAGAAGGCCAGCGCCCAGAGGAGCGCGTAGCCGTGTCCGGCCCCGGCCGAGGCGGCGGTGGTCACCGTCCCCGGTCCGATGAAGGCGGCGGGGATGATGGACCAGAAGAGGACCTGGAGGATGCGCTTCATGGCGACGGGGAGGGAGGTGGGGGGTGTACGCGCGGCGCGACGAGCACGTTACCCGCCCGGGACCGCGCCGTCCAGGCGGAGCCCCGCCTCGCCGCGGCGCCAGCGGGCGCACAGGTCGCGCGCGGCCCCGTCCCACTCCGGAAAGAGGAAGCGGAAGCCGCCCTCCAGCAGCCGGCCGGGGACCACGCGGCGGCTCTTCAGCACCAGCTCCGTCTCCGTCCGCATCACCCGCGCGCCCACCTCCAGCATCCACTCCGCCGCGGGGAGCCCCACCCGCGTCCCCCACGCCGCGCGCAGCACGCGCATGAACTCCGCGTTCGGCAGCGGCCCGGGCGAGGCCAGGTTCACCGGGCCCTCCATCTCCCCGTTCTCCAGGATCCAGAGCACGGCCCGCACGAAGTCGGCGTCGTGGATCCAGGACACGTACTGCCGCCCGCTCCCGGAGCGCCCGCCCAGGCCGCGGCGCACCAGGGCGAGCAGCACGTCGAAGATCCCGCCCCGGTCCGGGCTCATCACCATGGCCGAGCGGAGCGCCACCCGGCGCGTGGCCGGGGTGTCGGCGGCGGCGAGCGCGTCCTCCCAGGCGCGCGCCACGTCGGTGCTGAAGCGCCAGGTGTCCGGGACGCCGGGCTCGGACCCGCCCAGGACGCCGCCCGCCTCGTCGTTGGGGGCGTCGAAGCGGTGGGCGTAGATGGTTGCGGTGCTCGCCTGGAGCCAGGCCCGCGGCGGGCGGCCGCACCGCGCGACGGCCTCGCCCAACACGCGGGTGGAGAGGACGCGCGACTCCAGGATGGCGGCGCGGTTGGCGGGGGTGTAGCGGCAGTTGACGCTGCGGCCCGCCAGGTTCACCACGGCGTCCGCGCCCTCCAGCTCCGCGGCCCAGGGCCCGAGCGTCCGCGCGTCCCAGGCCGCCGAGCGCCAGGGCGCGGGCCGCGGCTCGCGGGAGAGCACCACCACCTCGTGGCCCCCGGCGTGGAGGGCGCGGGCCAGCACCGTCCCCACCTGGCCCGAGCCGCCCGGCAGCACGACCTTCATCGTCCCCCCTCCCCGGACGGCGGGTCCGGGGCGCCCCAGCCGCCGCCGCCGGGGGTCTCCAGCACCAGCCGGTCGCCGGGACCCACCTCGCACCCGTCCACCGGGGCCAGCTCCAGCGTCTCCCCCGAGGCGCGCACTACGCGCTGCCGCCCGGAGGATCCCGCCTCCCCGCCGTCCACCCCGTACGGCCCCTCCGTCCGGTGCTGGGTGAGCACGGAGAGCGACATCGGCTCCAGGAACGTCAGCTCGCGCACCGCGCCGTCGCCGCCGCGCCGGCGGCCGGCGCCCCCCGAGCCGCGGCGCACGGCGAAGCGCTCCACCCGCACCGGGAAGCGGTGCTCCACGACCTCCGGGTCGGTGATGCGGGTGTTGGTCATGTGCGAGTGCACGGCGTCCGCGCCGTCCCACCCTGGACCCGCGCCCGTCCCGCCGCACACCGTCTCGTAGTAGCCGAAGCGGGCGCTCCCCCACAGCACGTTGTTCATGGTCCCCTGGCTGCACGCCGCCAGGCGCAGCGCCTTGAGCAGCGTGTCGACGAGGCGCTGGCTGACCTCGGTGTTCCCGCCCACCACGGCCGGGGCGCGGGCGGGGTCGTCCGGCCACTCCGGGTCCAGCAGGCCGCGGGGGATGCGCAGCTCCACCGCGCGCAGCAGCCCCTCGTTCAGCGGGAGCGGCTCGTCCACCAGCAGGCGGAGGACGTACAGCACCACGCTGCGGACGATGGCCGGCGTGGCGTTCAGGTTCCCGGGATGGACGCCGGAGCTCCCCGCGAAGTCCACCACGGCCCGGTCCCCCGCCACCTCCACCCGCACCCGCAGAGGCGAGCCGTCGTCCAGCCGCTCCTCGGCCGCGTAGACGCCGTCCGGCAGCCGCGCCAGCGCCTCGCGCACCCGCGCCTCCGCCCGCGCGCGCAGCGCGTCCATGTAGCGCCGCACCACGTCCGCCCCGTGCTCCGCGGCCAGCGCGCGCAGCAGCTCCGCCCCGCGGTGGTTGGCCGCCACCGCCGCGGCCAGGTCGGCCAGGTTCTCCTCCACCGCCCGCGAGGGCCACGGCCCGCCGCCCAGGAGCCGCCGGACCTCCTCCCAGCGCGCCTCGCCGCGCCGCACCAGCCAGGCCGGCGGGATCACCACGCCCTCCTCCGCCAGCGAGGTCGCCGCGGGGGGCATGGACCCCGGCCGCGTCCCCCCGATCTCCGCGTGGTGCGCCCGGCTGGCGACGTAGCCCAGGAGCCGCCCCCCGCCGTCGTGCACCGGCGTCACCACGGTCACGTCGGGGAGGTGCGACCCCCCGAACGCCGGGTGGTTGGTGACCACCACGTCGCCCGGCTCCATGGCGAGCGCATCCCTGACGCTGCGGACGCAGAGCCCCAGCGCCCCCAGGTGCACGGGGATGTGCGGCGCGTTCACCACCAGCTCGCCGTCCGGGTCCAGCAGCGCGCAGGAGAAGTCCAGCCGCTCCTTGACGTTCACCGAGAGCGCCGTCCTCCGCAGCTGCTCCCCCATCTCCCCCACCAGCGCGCGGAACCGGTGCGTGAACAGCTCCTGCCGGACCGCCTCCACGTCCCCCGCGCCTCCCCCGCCCGGGGGGGAGGGCGCCGTCTGCCGCAGCACCAGCCCGCCCGCCCCGTCCACCTCCGCGTCCCACCCCGCCTCCACGCGGGTGGCGCTGTGCGCCTCCAGCACCAGCGCGGGGCCCGCGACGCGGGCGCCGGGCTCCAGCCGCGCCCGCTCGAACACC
>DATABU010000733.1:0-3079 GCA_036259415.1 Longimicrobiaceae bacterium | reverse complement strand
CGCGCCTCGTCGGCGCGCCCCCCGCTCGTCCGCCGGTACCGGGACCGGCGCTACGTCCTGTGCAGCGCCCGGAGCGGCTGCCCCGGGAGGTGCCGCATGGCCACCCGCGGCGCGGCGCCCGCCATCGCCCTTGCGCGGCCGTGGCCGTAGCGCCAGACCGCGGCCGGGGCCTGCACCACGGGGATGATGCGGTAACGCTCGTCGGCGCCGCGCTCGAAGAGGAAGAACTCCCCCCCGCGGTGGCGGTACGCCATCAGGTGCTCGCTCCGGAACGCCTGCACCGCGAGCACGGCGGCGCCGCCCGCCAGCAGGACCGACAGCGCGAACAGCATGTATGTCATGGCTCGTCTCCTCTGTCCGGGTGTCCGCGGGCGACTCTGCGCCCTGCCATCTACGTAGCCAGACCCGTGCCAGTTTCCCCCTCCTCCGCTGTACTGACGACCGGCGCGCCCGGCGGGCCACACCCGTCCTCCGGAGTGGACTGCCGACCCTGCAATCGTGCTGTCGAAACGACACGTGTGGTGTGCCGGAAACGCCGCCGGAGGCCGCCCCGGACGGGTACGCCGGTTGCCACTCGCGGGTTCGTCCGCGGTCGCGGACCGGAGGCGCGTGCCTCCGCGACGTTACTCACCACGGAGGAGACCCAGCTGAACCACGGAGGTGGACCATGATGCGCTGTCTCGTCGTGACGCTCCTGATCGCGGCCCCCGCCCTCCTCCCCGCCCCGGCGGGCGCGCAGGCGCCGCCGGAGCTCCCCCGCCTGGAGACCCGCCCGTCGTTCGAGTACTTCGTCGCGCGGAACCGGCTGGACCGCGGCGGCGCGGCCAGCGAGCTGGACGGCGTCGGCGGGCGCGTCCTGTGGCCGCTCGCGGCGATGGACCCTCTCCTCTCCCGCGTGGCGGTGGGCGGATACCTGGTGCACTCGGCCCGGGACGGCGAGGACCCGGACATGTGGCACTACGGCGTGCAGGCCGACCTGCGGCTCTCCCGCTCCGCCTTCGCCGGCCGCGTGGACCCGCTCGTCTCCCTGGGCGTCGGCGCCGTGCGCGTGAAGGAGCCCGGGACCGGGGAATGGATCGCCCCCCTGCGCGACCCGCTCGCCGCCTCCACCGCACGCGTCCGCACCGACCCGTCCCTGGTACCGGGGATCGGCGCGCGCATCCACCTCCTCCCCGGCGTAGGGCTGCGCGGCGACGCGCGGATGGTGGTGGACTTCCGCGACCGCGCCAGCCGCAGCCTGGAGTTCTCGGGCGGCATCAGCATCTCCGGTTAGGTGGGGGTATGCCCCGGCGTATTCCGCTCCCCGATGAGCGGGATACGCCGGTCGTGCCTCCGTTCCCCTTCCAACTCCTCCCTCCACGTCCTCCGGCCAGGGACCGCCCCCCGCGCGCAAAGCGCCACGACGCAAAGGAGTTCGCCGTCGTGGCGGGAATGTGTGTCCCGCGTTGTCTGGCGGATTTTTCGTGCGTATACATCGTGTCGTGATTCGTGGACAGCACGCAAAGCCGCGCCGGACACACGCCACCCGCACGCACCATGTCGAAAGGTAGACGCACCGGGCGCCCCAGCCCTCCGCCCCCGGCCATCCTCCGCAGCACCGAGGAGCCTTTCGACGGGGCAGTCATCGTGGAGGAGGTCCGCAGCCCGGTGGGAACGCTCCTCTGGCATTCCGTGCACGACGTGGTGCTCTGGGGCTCCACCCCACCCGAGCGGCGCGCCGATCTCTTCGCGCGTGCGGCGGCGGTGAACCGCGTGCGGGACCTCCGGGCGGCAGAGATGGACGACCAGCTCCGCGTCTGGCTGGGCGGCCTGGCGCGCGTGCTGGACGGGGATCAGCCTCCGCGGTTGGAGGAGGTAGTCGCCACGTGCCGGCGGGTCTCCGACTGGGCGGAGCGCGAGGGACTGCCGCGGACGGCCATCTGGTATGCACAGGCTGCGGCGCTCCTTGCTCCCACGGTGGCGGAGCACGCATGGCGGGTGGGGGACCTGTGCCGAAACGCCTCGGAGTACGCGCGGGCGGTCACCTGGTTCGCGCGCAGCATCGTGCTCGCGCGCCGCCGCCGCGACGGGCAGACGTACGCACGTGCCTATCGCAGGATCGGCCAGCTCCTGATGCACAAGGGTGCTTACGGGGACGCCGAGAAGGCATTCGGCCGGGCGTTCCGATACGCCCGCCGGGCGGGAATCCGGGAAGTGGCGGCGGAGGCGCTGCACGACCTGTTCACGGTCGCGGTGGAGACCGGCCGCGTCGCGGAGGCGCAGGAACTGGCGCGCCGGGCCTTTCACGCGTACCCGGCCGCGCACGGTCGCCTGCCCGCACTCGCGCACGACATCGCCGTGTTCTGGATGTTCCAGGGGTATCCCGCACGCGCCCTCCCGGTGCTCCAGGCGGTGCGGAGCGCGGTCCACAACCTCTCAGACCAGCTCCTGGCGGTCTCCAGCATTGCCCGTGCTGCCGGTGAAGCCGGGGACCTGGAAGCGTTTGTCGCCGCCTGGGTAGACACGTGGGCGATCATCGACGCCAACCCGCACCTGGACTGCATCACTTCCTCGCTGATCCTGCTCGCTCAGGGCTCCGAAGCGCTGGGGGATCGGGAGCGGGTGGAGGTCGCCGCACGGTACGCCCTGGAGGTGGCAACCGCCCGCGGTCAATCCCGGGTTGCAGAGGACGCGCGAATCCTCCTGGCGGGTGCGGATGTCACCCGGACCGGAGGAACCGGCAATCCGGACCCGGCGGCGGACCGGCTCGCCACCCGGCTGACCCGGCGGATTCGTAGCCGCCCCCGGCAGGCCGCAGGCACGAGCCCGGATACAGGCCCGTGCCTGGGGCGCTGAGGTCAGCCCCCGCCCATCGTGTAGACACCGCGGGGCGTCGCGGTGGTGTCCGTGGTCTCCGTTGTAACCACGGGGTCACTGCTGAGCCCGGGACGGAGGGCCGCGTCGGACGGGGACACGGGCTCGCTCGCCGTGCCGCACCCGGCGAGCGCGAGCACGGCGAGGACTGCGGCGGTGCGGATCGGTCGCAACATGGATCGCTCCTGGTGAGGGTTTGGGCACAGCGGGAGCCGGCTGCCGAGGT
>DATABU010000732.1:0-7036 GCA_036259415.1 Longimicrobiaceae bacterium | reverse complement strand
AGCGGCTGCCGCGCCGCGGGCTCCGCCGGCTCCAGCGCCTCGCGCGAGACGGAGGGCGCGCCGTCGGCGCCGCCGGCCAGGGGCGCGTCCAGCACGCTGACGCCCAGCGCGGGGACCTGCCCGGCCAGGAAGGCGTCGCGGCAGAGGAGCCGCTGGATCTTGCCGCTGGAGGTCTTGGGGACGGTCCCCGGCTTCACCAGCGCCACCGCGTACACCTGCAGCTCGTGCTCGCGGGCGACCGCGGCGCGCACCGCGCCGGCGATCTCCTCCAGGTCGGGCCCGGTGCACTGGCGGGTGACCTCCTGCACCACCACCAGCCGCTCCTCGCCGCCCTGGTCCACGCCGAAGGCGGCGGTCCCGCCGGGCCGCAGCGACGGGTGCGAGCGCGCCGAGGTCTGCTCGATGTCGTGGGGGTAGTGGTTGCGCCCGCGGATGATGACCAGGTCCTTGACGCGGCCGGTGATGTACAGCTCGCCGTCCGCCAGGAACCCCAGGTCGCCGGTGCGCATGAAGGGCCCCTCGCCGCTCCCGGCGATGCGCGCGCCGAAGGCCGCCTCCGTCTCCTCCGGCCGCCCCCAGTAGCCCAGGGTGACGCTGGGGCCGCGCACCCACACCTCGCCCACCCGGTCGGGCGGGCACTCCCGGAAGGTGTCCGGGTCCACGATGCGGACCTCCTGGTCGGGCGCGTTCCGCCCGGAGCCCACCAGCCGCGCCGCGCCCTCGCCCGGCTCCCGGGGCGCGACCCGGTGCCGCTGCAGCCCCTCGGCGTCCACCGCCAGCAGCTCAGGCGGCGCCGGCCGGACGCTCCCCGTCACCATCAGCGTCCCCTCGGCCAGGCCGTAGCAGGGATAGAAGGTCTCGCGTCGGAAGCCCAGCGGCCCGAAGGTGCGCACGAAGGCGTCCAGCGTCTCGCCGCGCACCGGCTCGGCGCCGTTGAAGGCCAGCGTCCAGCTGGACAGGTCGAGCTTCGCCCGGTCCTCCGGCGTGATGCCGTGGACGCACAGGTCGTAGGCGAAGTTGGGGCCGCCGCTGGTGGTGGCGCGGTAGCGGGTGATGGCCTCCAGCCAGCGGGCGGGGCGCTGCACGAACGCCACGGGCGCCATCAGCGCGGCCCAGTAGCGGGTGTACATGGGCTGGAGGATCCCGCCGATCAGCCCCATGTCGTGGTAGGGCGGGAGCCAGATCACCGACCGCTCCTCCGGGGTGAAGCCGGTGAGGGTCTCGATGACGTGGAAGTTGTGGACCAGGTTCCCGTGCGAGACCATCACCCCCTTCGGGTTCCCCGTGGAGCCCGAGGTGTACTGCAGGAACGCGACGCTGTCCCAGCCGATCTCCGGCGCGCACCAGCGCTCCGCCTCCGCGTCCTCCACGTCCGGCGTCGCCACCCAGCGCAGCGGCCCCAGCTCGGGCATCAGCCCGGCCAGCTTCTCCGCCTCCTCCGCGACGTCGGGGGTGGTGAGCACCAGGGTGGGCCCGCAGTCCTGGATGATGCTCTGGAGGCGGGGGGTGGGCTTGTTGCGCCGCGGGGGGTAGACGGGGACGGCGACCACGCCGGCGTAGAAGCAGCCGAAGAGCGCGACGATGTACTCCAGCCCCGGCGCGTAGAGGAGGAGGGCCCGCTCCCCCGCCGCGCCCGCCTCCTGGAGCCGCGCCGCGATGGCGCGCGCCCGCCGGTCCAGCTCCCCGTAGGTGACGTGCTCCTCCTCGGTCTCCCCGTCCAGGAGGAAGGTGTACGCGCGGAAGTCCGGCTCCTGCTCCGCCCGGAGGCGGAGGAGCTCGACCAGCGTGGTGACGGGGAGGCGGAGCTGCATGGGAGGATCTGTGCTGGTTCGGGGCCGGCCGTCGCGGGGAGCCCACGCCGCGGCGGCCGGTTCGCCGGCCCCTGTCCCCGAGGGGGCGGTCCGCGGCTGCGCCCGGGGAGCGGAGCGCCGCGGGTGGCGGCCGGCGGCGGGAGCGGCATCCCCAGGCGCGAACTATCCTGCGGCGGGGGTGTGCCGGCGGGCGCGGCGGCTCCGCGGGAGCCCGCCGACGCCCAAGTTACTTCCCGACAAGCTATAGGGACGGCGGGGGATGGCGCAAGGGGCGGCCGGCGGCGGAGAAGCGGTTGGGAGGGCGCGATTTCGGGCCGCTTGGGGACGCCCGCCGGGGCTCAGTACAGGTACACGCGGGCGCCCACGGGGACGTTGCGGTACAGGTACTCCACGTCCTCGTCGCGGAGGCGGATGCAGCCGTGGGTGGCCGCCCGGCCGATGGAGTCCTGGTGCGGGGTGCCGTGCAGCATGTAGCCGTCGCCAAGCTCCAGCTTGTAGGACCCCAGCTCGCCCTCGATGCGGCGGTTGGCGGTCCCGAGCGGCGGCACGTACAGGGTGCGGCCGAAGATGACCTCCTCGTCGCCGGGGATCTCCTCCACGCGGCCGTCGCGGTGCACCTGGACGATGCGGTCGCCGCGGACCTCCAGCCGGCTCCCGTCCGCCAGGCGCGCCGGCTTCCCCCGCTGGAGGTGCGCCAGCGCGTAGGCGCTGTCCTGCGCCAGCTCCACGTAGTGCCACTCCGGCGGCACCCAGACGGGGTTCTCCGCCTTGGCCCGCACGGTGCGGACGCCGTAGGGGGTGGAGAAGTCCCACGTCCTCCCCCCGTGCTCCAGGCGGGTCCCCTTCCCCACCGCGGCGGGCGCGGTGTGCAGCACGCTGTCGCCGTCCATCCACCAGAGGCGGCGCTCCTGGAGCGACACCACCAGCCGCCGCCCCCCGGCGCGCCGCGCGGCCTCGGCCACCCGGGCCCGCGCGGCGTCCTCCGGCACCCGGGCGAAGGGCGCGGGCGCTTCCGGCTCCGCCGCCGCGGCGGAGTCGCCGGCGTACCCCACGGGGACTCCCAGCAGCCGGGTCCCGGAGCCCTGCGCCTGCGCCGCGCCCGCTGCGCCGAGCAGCAGGAGCGCGGCGGTCGCGGGGACGCGGACGTTACGGAGCGGGTGGTTCTGCATGGTCGGGGTCTGCGGGGGAAGTGCCAGGGGCCGCGGCGCTGCCGCGGGGACCCGCCCCGCGGCAGCCGTGGGGGTGCGGGCTACGTGTCCTTGCTGACGCGCATCCGGGTGCGGCCGGCGTCCGTGTCGGTCATCCCGGCCCGGCTCTGGTCCATCTGCGTGCCGGTGGTGCCCTGGGTGGCCATGTTCTGGTTCCCGGTCGTCGCCTGGGTGCCCGTGGTCTGGTTCCCCAGGGTGCCCTCGGTGCCGGTGGTCGTCTGCGTGCTGGTGAGGTTCTGCTGCCCGGTCGTGGTCTGGCCCTGCACCTGCTGCACCGGCTGCCCTTCCTGCCCCTGCATCGTCTGGGTCGGGACCGGGTTCTGCCCCTGCGTCGTGGTCTGCCGCGGGGTGGTGTCCTGCTGCATGGTCTGATTCTGCATCTGGTGGCCCTCGTGGCCCTGCGTGGTCTGACCCTGCGTGGTGGTCTGCCCCGTGGTCGTCTGCCGGGGAGTGGTGTCCTGCTGCATCGTCTGCCCGGTGGCGGTGCTGCCCGTCCCCGTGGTCTGGGCGGACGCGGGCGCCACGGCCAGCGACGCCGCGGTGAGCACGACCGCCAGCGGGAGCATGCGGTTCAACATGTCGCTTCCCTCCACTTCACTGGGAATGCTGAAAGCCGGCGCCCAGGGTGGGCGCCATGCCGAGCGGGGGCGGCTACTTGCAATTTTCACGCCGGGAGCAGCCCGCGGCGAGCGATCCGGCTGCCGCCGAAATCCTTTCACGGCTGAAACTTACGGAGCCGCGTGGATTGGATCTTGCAAATGCCGTGTTCCCGCGATTCCGGGGCGACGACACCGCGAAGGGAGGAGCCAGCATGAGCACGACGGAAGCCGGCATTACGGAGCAGAACTGGGCCGCCGACCAGGCCCTGCATCCCGAGACCGGGACCCCGGTGGGCGCGGGGACGACCGGGTCGGAGGGCGAGGGCCTGGCCACCTTCCTGGCGTGGTTCAGCATCGGTCTCGGCACCATGCAGGTGGCCGCGCCGCGGCGGATGACGCGCCTGATCGGCCTGCGTCCCACCCGGCAGAGCTCCACCGTGATGCAGGCGATGGGGCTGCGGGAGATCGGGCACGGCGTGGCGATCCTCCGCGACCCCGGTTCCGCCACGCGGGTCGGCGCCCGCGTGGGCGGCGACGCGCTCGACCTGGCGCTCCTCGGGGTCGCCCTCGCCAACAGCGAGCGCCCCATGCGGACGCTGCTGGCGGTGGGAGCGGTCCTCGGGGTCACGGTGCTGGACGTGCTCGGGACGAAGCGGGCGGCGTAGCGCGGCAGGGGCGGTCGCGCCGCGCTCGGTTCCCGGAGCCGACGCGGCCGCCCCTGCCACGGGCTGCCCGGTCCGAGTCACGGTTCGACGCCGTCCGGGGCCGCGAGCCGCGCCCGCCACACGTCCTCCAGCACGCGCCCGTCGGGGCCGCCGCGTGCGCCCAGCGTCGCGCCCGGCTCCAGCACGATGCGGCAGTCGGGGCAGGCGGGTTCGGAGGGGATCGCGCCGGTGTCGGGGCTGGACCGGCAGGCGGAGACGGCCGCCAGGGCGAGGCAGAGTGCAAGGTGGGGTGTGCGGGGAGAGCGTCGCATGCGAGAAGCGGAACCTTGCCGTGGCCAATAGGCAAGCACGGACACAGAACGCAGGCGCGCCAGGTCACCGATGCGCTACAGGTCGACCGCGACCACCAGTCCACCGGTCGATGGATATGCATGAAGGCTCAAAGGAGAGAGCCTGAAGCCCGCCCACCTCTCCCGCTCACGAGGTTGCTAGCCAGCGGCCGGCCTGAGCAAGCAGTCAAGTCGCATAGGCTCGTTCACCACCGCTGGAGCATCCCCTCATCAGCCGAGTTCTTCGACCCGGGCGAGATACGCGGTCAGGAGGGGCGTGTCGATCTCGATCAGGTTGTCGGTCTGGATCTGCTCCCCGCCCGGGAACTCGAAACGGTACCTCGGCGAGCTGCCCTCCCAGAAGTTGAAGAGCTTGCCTTTGCGATCCTGCTTGTAGCAGACGCAGAAGACGGTCTTGAAGTCGACCGGGTAGAGATGCCGCAGCCGTTGGAATCCCTCCTCGTTCCCCGCCAGGAGGAAGGCCAGGCGCGTCCGCACATGCTCGAAGACCGCCCGTTCGACCTCGGTCGTGACGACGCCATTCTCAAGCTCGGCGCTGCTCGGTTGCGGCGCCACTTCCGCTGCCGTCTCGACCACCGCGGCCGCTGGCGGCGCGGCCGCGGCGACGCGCACCAGGTCCTGCCGGGTCGCAAAGCCGACGCGCTCCAGGATCTTGCGGTCGAAGAACGCCTGGAGCGCGTCATGGATGATTGGCGCGTGCTCCTCGACCAGCTTCCCCGTGCGGCGGCCTTCGATCTGCGCCAGGTCCATTAGCGTCCGGACCAGCGACTCGTGGGGTACTCGGAAGTTCCGGTCGAGCGCCTCCACGTAGCTCGCCATATAGAGCTTCCGCTTCGCATCCGCGCCCACATCCGCCGGATCGAACGTCCCCTTCCGCAGCTTCACGAGCGCATCGAGCGCATCGTCGGTGACCCGCTCCTGGGCGACCTCGGTGAGGTCCACCGTCATGAAGGGCTCGTCGTCCATCATGTTCTCCAGCCCCGTGTCCGTGTAGAGCTGGTAGACGAGACCGTCCGTCAGGATCCCAAGCTTCACCGAGGGGACCGCGTTGAAGTACCCCTTCAGCTCCCCGCGGTGGCCCTCGTTGAGCGACCCGACCTTCTTCGACTCCACCGCAATCACCGGCTCCCCGTCCTTGCAGATGGCGAAGTCGACCCGGTTCCTGAACTTGTCCGAGAACGAAGCATGCGCCTCGGGGATGATCTCATCGGGATCGAGGGGATCGTACCCGAGCAGCTGAAAGAAGGGGAGCACGAGGTACTGGTTGGTGGCGGCCTCGCTGAGCGCGCGCCCGGCACGGTCCAGCGCGGTCTGAGCATGGGCGATCAGCTGCGCCCGGAAGTCATCTGACATGCGGACTCCTGTGCAAGGGTGGGGACTTTTCACTCAGAAGAGCGATACTCGGATGTAGGTGATTCCGCATGAATATCCGGATCTCGCGGGCACCCAGCGGGCGGCCACCGGACGACCAAGAGCTTCGCAATACATCAAGCCCGTACAGCCGATGTGGCCCGGTGCAAGCCCCCACCCGCTCGCCCTTCCGGGCCTCCCGGGCATACACATCGGTCCAGTTATCCCCGACCGAGTGTGCGAGATCGACCACTGCCCACGACGAAATCCGAATCGAATGTAAATGGCCTTCGGGTGACTGTCCGTCAATATGGGCATCAGCAGCTCACCCACAGACTCGGCGAACGCTGTGGGCTCATAGCCACTCCGCCACGCCTCCGTGGTGCGAGCACGTCCCCCGGCGCGAGCGGCTGAAGCTGTACGTGCCGTCCCTGCACCGGGCCGAGGCTCCGGCGGGGGCGGTTCGGGCGTGAGCCGGGGACGGCACCCGCTCGCCGCGGGAGTTGACGTACCCGCGCCCGGTGGGGATCACGTGAGACGCGGGGGGCTCGCCGTCCAGGAATCGCTCGGCCGCGTACCCGGACAGGCCCCGGTACCCGACGGCGCACCAGCCGTCGGCACACGCGCCCCGCATCACGCGCGTGCCCCGCGGGATGCTTGCGAGTACCGCGGCATCGACCGCTGGTCCCTCGCGCAGTTGGAGGCTGGCTGTCGTATAGGCCGCCTGGCCCTGAGCAGCGGCGCTCCGCGCGTCCAATCCTCCCCCGGAGGGGGTTGCCAGGGCGGATGCCGGGCCGCCAGCCAGTCCGCAAAAGAGCAGAACCAGAGAACGCAAGAGCGAAATACGCATTGGACTGCGAACCACAGCATGAGGACAGGGGGAAACGCCAGGCAGGAGCTACGATGGGGCGCGACAGCAGAGCCCGTGCCGTACGCGCAGTTCCCGCAGTGGCTCGACTGCGCCGTGCAAGTCCCTGGACAAGGAGACAGGCGCTCCCCACCTCGGAGGAACGCCTGTCGCATCCGTGCAACGCCGCCGTCAGATCGTACCGT
>DATABU010000731.1:0-4400 GCA_036259415.1 Longimicrobiaceae bacterium | reverse complement strand
CCCCCCCCCCCCCCCCCCCCCCCCCCCCCCCCCCCCCCCCCCCCCCCCCCCCCCCCCCCCCCCCCCCCCCCCCCCCCCCCCCCCCCCCCCCCGCCCCGACTGGGCGCCCGCGAGGGGCACGCCCAGACCAGGCAGTCCAAGAACTACCCGGCCGGCGGTATCTTGAGCGTCTGCCCGGCCCGGATCCGGTCGCCGCGGATGGCGTTCTCGCTGCGGATCTGGTCGACCGTGACGTCGTGGCGGCGCGCGATGGCCAGCAGCGAGTCGCCGTAGCGGACCTTGTACTCGCGGACGGCCAGCGTCCGCTCCTCGCGCACCCGGGGCCAGTTCACCAGGAAGGCGGTGCGGGTGCCCTCGGGGACGCGCAGCAGGCTGCGCTGGTCGTTGCGGGTGCGGTCCAGGCGGAGCTGCGGGTTCAGCCGCGTGAGCTCGTCCACCGCGATGCCGGCGGCCTTGGCGACGGCCTCCAGCGGCGCGCCCGGGTCCACCACCACCTCCTCGTAGCGCAGCGGCTCCTCCATCTCCACGTCCTCGAACCCGTACTTCGCCGGCTCCTTGGCGATGCGCGCCGCGGCGATCATCAGCGGGACGTAGTCGCGGGTCTCGCGCGGGAGCCGGTCCCAGATGTCGTAGTAGCTCTCCTCCGAGCCCCGCTCGGAGCCGGTCTCCTCGCGCATGATGCGGGCGACGCGGTTCTCGCCGGAGTTGTACGCCGCGGCGGCCAGGTACCACGAGCCGAAGCGGTCGTGCAGCTCCTCCAGGTAGTCGAGCGCGGCGTCGGTGGCCTTCACCGGGTCGTTGCGCTCGTCCACGGCGCGGTTCACCTCCAGCCCGTAGCGCTCCCCGGTCTCCTGGATGAACTGCCACAGCCCGGAGGCGGCCGCGGGGGAGTACGCCTTGGGGTTGAAGCCGGACTCGATCATGGCGAGGTAGATCAGGTCCTGCGGCATTCCCCGCTCGGCCAGCTTCTCGGAGATCATGGGGACGTAGCGCCCGCTGCGCTCCAGGAAGCGGGTGAAGTCGTCGCGCTTGCTGGTGCTGAAGCGCTCCACCCAGAAGTCCACGCGGTCGTGGTCCAGGTTGGGGAGGTCCCAGGACACTCCCGCCTCGGCGGAGCTGGAGACCAGCGCCGTGCGCGCGACGCCCTCCGGCGCGAAGGCGCTCGCCATCTTCGACTGCGTCTGCGCGGGGCGGGCGCTCTGCGTGGCCCGGCCGATGCCGATCCCCGTCCCCATCGCCCCGATGGCGAGCACCGCGCCCCAGCGGCGCAGCGGCACCGACTTCCGGACCCGCGTCATGGCGCGGTCGAGGTTCGCCCGGTTCCGTCCCGATTGCTGCTCCGTCATGATGCTCCTCGTGGCTGCGTTAACGTGTGGGGGCACAACGCGTTGCAAGATGGGTTCCCACCCGTGTCCGTGCGGGGCTCAGGGTCGCAGCCACCGGTCCAGGAACCCGCCCGCCGAGGCCCCCGCCAGCATCATCGCGTCCGCGATCCCCTCGGCCGCGACCAGCACCGCCTCCGGCGGGACGGCCGCGTCGCCCCGGACCCAGCGCGCCAGCGCGAACAGGGCCAGCCCCGCGCCGTAGAGCAGGGCGAGGCGCCCCGGGCGGCCGCCCCGCTCCCGCGCGCCGACGGCCCCCGCGGGGAGCCCCGCCAGGACGCCGAGCGCGACCCCCGCGACGGCCAGGTGCGCGCCCGCGGTCCATAGCCACGCCGCGCCGGAGAGGCGCCCCACCAGGTCCAGGGTGAAGGCGGTGTCCAGCAGCACCGCCGGGAGCAGGACGGCGGCGGCGCGGGCCACCGGCATCAGGGGAGCGCGAAGACGTGCAGCGCCGTCGCGCGGGGGGCGCCGTAGTTCTTCGGGGCGAACCCCTCCAGCCACCCGCCCCACCCGACCGGCACCGCCACGTACTGCCTGCCTCCCACGCTGTAGGTCACCGGGCTGGAGTGGATCCCGCTCCCCGTCTCGTACTGCCAGAGCAGCTCCCCGGTGCGCGCGTTGAAGGCCAGCACCCGCCCCAGCGGGTCGCCCGTGAACACCAGGCCGCCCGCGGTGGAGAGCATGGACGCCACCATGGGCTGCGGGCCGCGCCACGACCACGCCTCGCGCCCGGTGCGCGGGTCGATGGCCTTGACGTGCCCCCACCCCGGCTCGTCGTAGTTGTTGAAGGTGGAGCCGAAGTACGGCATCCCCTCGGCGAAGGGGTCGTCGCTCATGGTGAACGTGGCGCAGAGCTCGATCACGGGCACGTACACGAGCCCCGTCTGCCGGCTGTACGAGGCGTGGTTCCACACCTTGGCCCCCGCCGGCCCGGGGCAGATGCGGGTGCCCTCGCGGGTGGGCTCCTTCCGCTCGGTCACGGCGCCGGTGCGCGGGTCGATGCGCGCCCAGTCGACCCGCGCGAAGGGCGCCGCGCGGACGAAGCTGCCGTCGGTGCGGTCGAGGACGAAGAAGTAGCCGTTGCGGTCCGCGTGGGCGATCAGCCTGCGCCCGTCCTCCTCGTACAGGATGGACTCGCCGACGCCGTCGTAGTCCCACACGTCGTGCGGGGTCCACTGGTAGTGCCAGCGGATGCGGCCGTCGTCCGGGTCGATGGCGACCACGCCGCTGGTGTACAGGTTGCTCCCCGCCCGCTCCATCCCGTTGAAGACCGGCGCGGGGTTGGCCGTCCCCCAGTAGAGCAGGTCCAGCTCCGGGTCGTAGGTGCCGGTGATCCAGGTGGCGCCGCCGCCGCGCTCCCAGGCGCGGTTCGCGGGCCAGCTCTCCGACCCGGGCTCCCCGGGCTTCGGCACGGTGTACAGCCGCCAGGCGTGCGCCCCCGTCTCCACGTCGAAGGCGTCCAGGTGCCCGCGCACGCCGTACTCCGCTCCGGAGCTGCCCACGATCACCCTGTCCTTGACCACCAGCGGCGCGGCGGTGGCGCTCTCCCCCGCGCGCACGTCGCCGAAGACGCGCTCCCAGACCACCGCGCCGGTGGCGGCGTCCAGCGCGACCAGGTGCGCGTTGGCGGAGGCGTAGAACACCTTGCCGTTCGCCACGGCCACGCCGCGGTTCACGTTGCCGCAGCAGAGCGGGACGTCGATGGGGAGCGTGTACTCGTACTGCCAGAGGAGCCGGCCGGTGGCGGCGTCCAGGGCCCACACGTAGCCGTTGGGGCCGGAGACGTACATCACTCCGTCCACCACCAGCGGCGCGGCCTCGAAGGCGGCGGTGAGCGGGGCGGGGTAGAGCCCCAGCTGCTCGTAGTGGAAGGTCCACGCGGGCCGCAGCTCGCGCACGTTGCGGGTGTCGACCTGGTCCAGCGGCGAGTAGCGCTGGCCGTCGTACGCGCCGTAGTAGGTGAGCCAGTTCTGCGGCTCGGCGCGGGCTCGCACCAGGCGCTCGGAGGTGACCCGCTGCGCCACGGGCGGGGCGCGCCCGACCTTCTCCGCGTTCAGGTCGGAGAAGGGGACGGCCTGCTGCGTCAGCGGGTAGACGGGGGCGCGCTTCGCGCACCCGGCCAGCGCGGCCAGGAGCGCCAGGGCGACGACGGGGCGCATGGCGTCGGTCCGGTGCGGGGTGGACGGGGCGGCGCGGTCAGAACCGGCTCGGCTGCGGCTGCGGGGGGCGGTCCAGCTTCGCCTCCGGGGGGACGTCCCCCTCCACGATGATGAGCCCGAGCATCCCGCGCCCGGCGTGGTTGGAGATGGGGCAGCCGAAGAAGTAGTAGCCGGGCCCGTCCAGCCGCAGGCGGGCCCGTCCGCGCTCGTGGACGGGGAGGAACATCATCCGGCGCCCGCCCTCGCCCTGGTGGGGGAGGAAGGCCGCGTGCAGCTCGATGTCCTCGTTGGAGAAGTCCAGCTCCAGCTCGCCGCCGCGCGGCATCACGATGACCGCCGGCTCCCAGATGAACTCCTGCTTCGGGGCGCGCACCGTGGCGCGCATCACCCCGTCCTCCCCCGGCCGCGCGTGGCCCAGACCGCCGTGCGCGAGGAGCCGCCCCACCCTGGCCTCGTTGGGCTCGTCCACCTCGGGGAGGTAGTTCACCAGCCGCACCACGCGCGGGTTGAGCTGCTTGAGGACGGAGGGGCGGAGCAGGCGGACGTACTCGCACGAGGCGAGCGATGCCGCCGCCAGCAGCGGCAGGGCGGCGCGGAGCAGGGGACGAACCATGGCCGGTCTCGGGTTCGCGGCGGCCGACTTCCTTCCCGGGCGTCGGGACGCGACGCGCATTTCACGTGCCCCCCGGCGGCGCCGCGCACGCTTCCTGCATTCGGCGGGGCGGGAACCCCCGCGTCCACAACCACTTGCGAAGACGACCGATGGCGATCTCGCTGCGCGGCGAGCACCTGAAGCGGTACGTAGGAATCGGCAGACTGCTGGTGAAGTACGGGCGCTCCGACCTGGTCCGCGACGCGG
>DATABU010000730.1:0-5220 GCA_036259415.1 Longimicrobiaceae bacterium | reverse complement strand
GCGCAGGGACGGCCGGGAGCGGGCCGAAATAGGGGTGCGTGACGCGGGCTCCGGTGGCGCGGCCGGCGTCCAGCCCGCGCTCCAGCCGCTCGGCGGCCGCGCGCATGCGGGAGAGGACGGCGGCGCGGTCGGGCGGCGTGTCCGCCGGGCGGAGCTCGCGGGGCGCGCGGACGCGGACGGGGAGCGTGCGGTGGAAGAGGACGTGCGGGAGGAGCACCCAGCGGAGCAGCCGCTGCCGCAGGCCGGCGACGCGCGGGCGCAGCCCCGGCCCGCCGCCCAGCTCGCGGAGCAGCGCCTCGTAGGACAGCGCCAGGTGCTCGGCGACCTGCGCGGGCGACCACTGCCCCGGCGCGCGGGGGCGCGTCCAGGCTGCCTCGTCGAGCCCCTCCGCGGCGGCGGTGAAGCGGCGCACCGCCTCCCGGTGCTCCTCAGCCGCCCGCCGCCAGCGGGCGTCGTCCCGCCCGCGGCTCAGGGCCGGACGTCCAGCGACACCGCCAGCTCCGGGGAGCGGAGCATCACCATGTCGCGCCCGCCGTTGACGCGGCCCATGGGCAGGACGCCGTCCACGGCCATGGCGCAGAAGAGCAGCGCCAGGTACAGCAGGGAGTTGCGGTAGAGCGCCCAGGCGGGCCGGGTGAGGCTGGCGGAGCGGAAGAGGCGCAGCACGTCGTACAGGAACCACGCGCCCAGCAGCGCCGCCGCCACCGCGTAGACCGCGCCCATCCCGCCGTAGGTGACGGGGGCGAGCGTGACGGCCACCAGGATCCCGGTGTAGACCACCATCTGCCGCATGGTCTCGCGCTCGCCCCAGACGTTGGGGGCCATGGGCACGCCCACGCGGCCGTAGTCCTTCTGCTTGACCAGCGCCAGCGCCCAGAAGTGCGGCGGGGTCCAGAAGAAGACGATCAGGAACATGTACACGGCGGTCAGCGTCACCTCGCCGGTGGCCGCGGCCCACCCCACCAGCGGGGGGAAGGCGCCGGCCGCCCCGCCGATGACGATGTTCTGCGGAGAGGTGCGCTTCAGCCAGCGGGTGTAGACGAAGACGTAGAAGAGCAGCCCCGCCAGCGCCAGCACCGCGCTCAGCAGGTTCACCCGCAGCGAGAAGAGCGCGAAGGCGGCCGCCCCCAGCACCAGCCCGAAGCCCAGCACGTGCCCCGGGGTCATCCGGCCGCTGGGGATGGGGCGCAGCGCGGTGCGCGGCATCCCGGCGTCGATGTCGCGATCCATGTACATGTTGATCGCGTTGGCCCCACCGGCCATCAGGTAGCCGCCCAGCATGGTCCAGAGCACGGTCCAGCCGTCCGGCCACCCTCCCACCGCGATGAACATGGGAGCGGCGGTGGTCACGAGCAGAAGCGAGATGATCCGCGGCTTGGTGAGCGTGACGTAGTCGCGGAGCCGCTGCCGGATCCCCCCGGAGGCGCCGGCGCTCCAGGCGGCGACGCCCGCGCGCTGCGTCCCGGTGGTCAGCCCGTCGGCGGCGAGGGCCGCGGCGCTCGCCGCGCTCAGCGGGACGGCATCTCTGGCGGACGTCTGTGGCATTCGTGCTCGGGAGCGGGTGGCCCGGGGCCGCGCGGAGCGGCCGGCGGGGAAGCGAGCAAATATACACCCCGCCCCGGCAGCCGCAAAGGCGAGGGACCCGCGCCCCGGGTGTTTCCCCACGCCCGCGCGGCCCGCCGTGGGGCGATCCCCCACGGCGCTTGCCGCGCCCGGGGCGAACGGCTTTATTTGCAGCGCGATGCGGCCCCGCCGCGCGATCCACCCCTCCCGCAGCGACCATGCAGCTCACCGGCTTCGCCAAGTTCGTCTGGGGCGTCCTGGCCTACAACCTGGGCGTGGTGGCCTGGGGCGCGTACGTGCGGGCCACCGGCTCGGGCGCGGGCTGCGGCGACCACTGGCCCCGCTGCGACGGCGAGGTGATCCCGCGGCTGGCGAGCACGGAGCAGGTCATCGAGTTCACGCACCGGGTCACCAGCGGCATTGCCGCCCTCCTGGTGCTGGCGATGCTGTTGTGGGCGCTGCGCGCCTACCCGCGGGGGCACGTGGTGCGGCGCGCCGCCGCCGCCTCCATGGTGCTGATGGTGATCGAGGCGCTGCTGGGCGCGGGGCTGGTGCTCTTCCAGCTGGTGGCCGACGACGCCTCGTGGTACCGCGCCTTCTCCATGGTGGCGCACCTGGTGAACACCTTCCTCCTGCTGGGCGCCATCGCGCTCACCGGGTGGTGGGCCTCCGGGGGACGGCCGGTGCGGCTGCGCGGCCAGGGCGCCGCCGCGGCCCTGCTGGCCGCGGGCCTCGGGGGGATGCTCCTGCTGGGCGCCAGCGGCGCCATCGCCGCGCTGGGCGACACGCTCTTCCCCGCCGCCACGCTGCGCGAGGGGATCCGCCAGGACTTCTCCCCCACCGCGCACTTCCTCCTGCGCCTGCGCGTCCTGCACCCCGCCATCGCGCTGGCGGTGGGCGCCTACCTGGTGGCCGCCGCCCGCGCGGTCGCCCGCCTGCGCCCGGGCCCCACCACACGCAGGCTGTCGCTCGCCGTGGCCGCGCTCTTCGCCGTGCAGGTGGGCGCCGGCTTCCTGAACCTGGCCCTGCTGGCGCCGGTGTGGATGCAGCTGGTGCACCTGCTCCTGGCGGACGCCGTCTGGCTGTCCCTGGTGCTCTTCGCGGCGAGCGCGCTCGCCGCGCCGGAGCCCTCCGCGGCCGGAGCGCCCGCCCCACGCGAGCAGGCGCCCGCCCTCGCCTGATCCCCGCAAAACTTGAGCGGAGGGAGACTCGCCGGTAGTTTGGCGAGGCTCCCGCAGCCGGAGCGGAGACCCGGGGGCAGTTTCCCGGGGCTCCGCGACCCGCGCAGGAGACGGACAGCAGTACCGTCCGGCTCCGGAGCGGCCCCACTCGCACGTCCGTCGCCTCACCCCCGACGCCCAGCCACCATGACCCGACGCCGAACCCTCGTCGCCGCGCTGGCCGTGCTCGCCGCCTGCGCCCCCGCGCAGCGTCCCGCCGGCTCGCCCGCCCCGTCCACCGGAACGGCGGGGCAGACCGCCGCCGCCGGCACCATCGCCCAGAAGACCGCCGGGCTGGAGCGCCACGACGGCTACTTCCCGTTCTACTACGACGCGAAGGCCGGCAAGCTGCTCCTGGAGGTGCCGCGCGTGGGCGAGGACTTCCTCTACCTGAACTCGCTGGCGACCGGGATCGGCTCGAACGCGCTGGGGCTGGACCGCGGCACCACGGGGAGCGGCGCGGTGGTGCGCTGGGAGCGGCACGGACCCAAGCTCCTCCTGGTGCAGCAGAACACCGCCTTCCGGGCCGGGAGCGGCGACCCCGGCGAGACCCGCGCGGTGGAGGAGTCGTTCGCCACCTCGGTGCGCGGCGCCTTCCCGGTGCTGGCGGAGGAGGGCGGGCGCGTGCTGGTGGACGCCACCGACTTCTTCCTCCAGGACGCCTTCGGGGTGGCCGCGCACGTCCGCCGCAGCCAGCAGGGCGACTTCCGCCTGGACCGCGACCGCAGCACCATCTACCTCCCGCGGACGAAGGCATTCCCGAAGAACACCGAGGTGGAGGCGCTGCTCACCTGGGCCGGCGAGAACCCCGGCCCCGAGATCCAGCGCCACACCCCGGACGGGCGCTCGCTCACGCTGCGGCAGCACCACTCCTTCGTGGAGCTCCCGCCGCCCGGGTACCGCCCGCGCGCCTTCGACCCGCGGGTGGGGGTGAACCCGCTGGTCTTCTACGACTTCAGCCAGCCCTTCGACGCGCGCTACCCGCAGCGCTGGATCTCGCGCTGGCGCCTGGAGAAGAAGGACCCCTCCGCGGCCATGTCGGAGCCGGTGAAGCCCATCGTCTACTACCTGGACCCGGGGGTGCCGGAGCCCTACCGGACGGCCTTCCGCGAGGGGGCGACGTGGTGGAACCGCGTGTTCGAGGCGGCGGGCTTCATCGACGCCTTCCGGGTGGAGGACCTGCCGGAGGGGGCCGACCCGATGGACGCGCGCTACTCGGTGATCCAGTGGGTGCACCGCACCGACCCGGGCTTCTCGGTGGGGCCGTCGTTCCGCGACCCGCGCACGGGGGAGATCATCAAGGCCGCGGTGCGGATGGACTCGTACCGCTCGCTCACCGACTACAACATCTTCGCCGGGGCGCTCCCGGCCATGATGGTGGGCGACTGGGTGGGGCGGCTGGACCCGCGCGCGGACGCCGAGGCGTTCGCCATGGCCCGCCGCCGCCAGCACGTGGCGCACGAGGTGGGGCACACGCTGGGGCTGGCGCACAACTTCGTGGCCTCGGCGGAGGGGCGCTCCTCGGTGATGGACTACCCGGGGCCGCTGATCCGGCTGCGCGACGGGCGCATCGACGTGTCGGACGCCTACCGCGCCGGGCCCGGGGCCTACGACACCCTGGCGATCCGCTACGCCTACACCCAGTTCGCCACGCCGGAGGAGGAGGCCCGCGCGCTGGCGGCGCTGGCGGCGCAGGCCACCCGGGAGGGGGTGCGCTTCCTGAGCGACCGCGACGCGGGCGAGGACGGGAGCATGGCCGAGGTGACGCGCTGGGCGCTGGGGAGCGACCGGGTGGCGGAGCTGGAGCGGACCATGGAGGTGCGCCGCGTGCTGCTGGACCGCTTCGGCGCGGAGGCGATCCGCCCCGGGGAACCCATGTGGCACCTGAGCGAGCGGCTGGCTCCCGTGTACCTGCACCACCGCTACGCGCTGGAGGCGGCCATCAAGACGGTGGGCGGGCTGGAGTACACCTACGCCGTGGCGGGCGACGGGCAGGCGCCTGCGACCATCGTGGACCCGGCGGAGCAGCGCCGCGCGCTGGACGCGCTGGTGCGCGCCCTCCAGCCGGAGGCGCTGGCGATCCCCGAGCGGGTGGCGGCTCTGGTGCCGCCCCCGCCCTTCGGCTACGCGGCGACCTCCTGGTCGTTCGCCTCGCCGCTGGGGGGCGCCTTCGACCCGCTGGCGGCGGCGCAGGCGCTCGCCGCCACGGTGGCGGACGGCGTGCTGCACCGGGAGCGCGCCGCGCGGCTGGTCTCCTTCCACGCCCGCAACCCGGCGGCGCCCTCGCTGCACGAGGTCACGACGCGCCTGGTGCAGGGCACCTGGGGCCGGCCCACGCCGGCGAGCCCTCGCGACGCGGCGCTGCGGCGCGCCGCGCAGCGGGCGACCCTGGACGCGCTGATCGGCCTGGCCGCGGACCCGCGGGCCACCGCGCAGG
>DATABU010000729.1:0-2885 GCA_036259415.1 Longimicrobiaceae bacterium | reverse complement strand
ACCGGGCCGCGCTGGCGCTGGAGCGCGGCGCGCGGCTGCGCGCCGAGCGCGCGCTCCGCGACCGCGCGCGGCACGTGGACGAGGTGGAGAAGCTCGCCGGGCTGGGGAGCTGGGAGTGGGAGGTGGACTCCGACCGCATCTCCTGGTCGCGCGAGCAGCTGCGCATCCACGGGCTGGACGAGGCGACGGCCCCCCGCGACTTCGGCGCCTTCCTGGCGCGGATCCACCCCGACGACCGGGAGCAGGCCGCCGCCGAGTGCGAGCAGCTGCTCGCCACGGGGGAGGCGTTCTCCTTCGAGTACCGCGTGGTGCGGCCGGACGGCGGCGTGCGCCTGCTCCACGCCCTGGGCCAGGTGCTCGCGGACGGCGACGGCGCGCCCCGGCGGATGGTGGGCACCTCGCACGACGTCACGGACGCCCGCCGCACCGAGGAGGCGCTGCGCGGCTCCGAGGCCCGCTTCCGCACCATGTTCGAGCAGTTCCCGGCCAGCGCCATGCGCTTCGCGCCCGACGGCCGGGTGCGCGAGGTGAACCGCGCCTACACGGAGTTCTGGGGGATCACCCTGGAGGACGTCGAGGGGTGGAGTCCGCTGGAGGACCCGGAGCTGGCGGCCGTGGGCGACGAGATCCGCCGCGGCTTCGCCGGGGAGACGGTGTTCCTCCCCCCCGTGCTCTACGACGCGCGCGGGTTCGGCCCCGGCGTCCGCGCCGACACCCGCTGGCCGCGCTGGGTGGGCGCGTTCATGTTCCCGGTGCGCGACGCGCGGGGCGAGGTGACCGACGTGTTCATGGTCCACCAGGACGTCACCGAGAGGCGGGAGGCCGAGGACGCGCTGCGCGCTTCGGAGGAGAGCTACCGCGCCATCTTCGAGGCGTCCTCCGACGCCATCTGGGTGCACGACCTGGAGACCGGCGCCTTCCTGGAGATCAACCAGCGCGCCACCGAGCTGTACGGCTACTCGGCCGAGGAGATGAAGGCGATCGGGGTGGAGGGGCTCAGCTGGGGAGAGCCGCCCTTCACCATGGAGGAGGCGGCCCGCTTCATCGGCCGCGCCGCCGCCGGCGAGCCGCAGCGCTTCGAGTGGCTGGGCCGGCACCGCGACGGGAGCCCCGTCTGGGCCGAGGTGCAGCTCCGCCGGGTGGGGATCCGCGGCGAGCACCGCCTGCTCGCCACCGCGCGCGACGTCGCCGACCGCAAGCGCGCCGAGGAGCTGCTGCGCCGGCAGAACGAGGAGCTGGAGCTGCGCGTGGCCGAGCGCACCGCCGAGCTGGCGGCCACCAACGAGGCGCTGGAGGAGGAGGTCTCGGAGCACGAGGCCGCCAAGCAGGAGCTGCTCGACCGGACGCAGGAGCTGGAGGGGGTCTTCCACGCGCTCCCCGACCTGTACTTCCGGCTGCGCGGCGACGGGACCATAGAGGACTACCGCGCCGGCGCCTCGGACGCGCTGGCCGCCCCGCCCGCGGCGTTCCTGGGGCGGCGGATGCAGGACGTGCTCCCCCCGGAGGTGGGGGCGCGGGTGGAGGGGGCGCTGGAGGAGGTGCAGCGCACCGGCGAGCTGGTGTGCCTGGAGTACGCCCTGACGCTGGACGGCGCGGAGCGCGACTTCGAGGGCCGCATCCTCCCGCTGGGCGACGGGCGGGTGATCGCGGTGGTGCGCGACATCACCGAGGGCAAGGAGGCGGAGCGCGCGCTCCAGGCCCGCGAGGAGCACTTCCGCGGGCTCATCGAGAACGGGCAGGACCTGATCGTCATCCTGGACGCGGAGGGCGTCACCCGCTACATGAGCCCCTCCGCGCCGCGGGTGATCGGGTGGATGCCCGAGGAGCGCGTGGGGCGCAGCTCGCTGGAGATGATCCACCCCGCCGACCGCGCCACGGCGGGGCGGCTCCGGCAGGCCGCCGCGGAGCGTCCCGGCACCCCCGTCCCCCTGGAGTTCCGCTACCGCCACCGCGAGGGCCACTGGGTGGTGCTGGAGGGGGTGGTCAAGGCGCTCCGCCCGGAGTCCGGGATGGAGGGCTTCGTCTTCAACACCCGCGACGTCACCGCCCGGCGGGTGGCCGAGGACGCCCTGCGGCAGAGCGAGGAGCACTTCCGCGCGCTCATCGAGAACGCGCACGACCTCATCTGCATCCTGGACCCGCGGGGGACCATGGCCTACCTGAGCCCCCCCACGCAGCGCATCCTGGGGACGGACCCCGAGGAGCTGATGGGGCGGAGCGCGTTCGACCACATCCACCCCGACGACCGGGCGCACGTGGCCGACGTGCTGGGCCGCATCCTCCGCGAGCCGGGGCACACCGGGAACGCGGAGTACCGCTTCCGCCACTCCGACGGGAGCTGGCGCCGGCTGGAGGCGTTCGGGCGGCTGCTGCGCCCCGGCGACCCGGAGGCGGGGGTGGTGGTCAACGCCCGCGACGTCACCGAGCGCCGCGCGGCGGAGGCGGCGCTCGCCGGGGCCAAGGAGGAGGCGGAGCGCGCCAACCGCGCCAAGAGCGAGTTCCTGAGCCGGATGAGCCACGAGCTGCGCACGCCGCTCAACTCCATCCTGGGCTTCGCGCAGGTGCTGGACCGGGCGGGGCTCGCCCCGGAGCACGGCCGCCCGCTGCAGCACATCCTCCGGGCGGGGCGGCACCTGCTGCAGCTCATCAACGAGGTGCTGGAGATCGCCCGCATCGAGGCGGGGCGGCAGAGCCTGTCGCTGGAGCCGGTGCGCATGGGCCCGGTGCTACGGGAGGACCAGAAGCAGCACGTGGAGCTGGCGCGGGACATTGCTCAGCGCTTCAACCATCACTACGGAGAGACGTTTGTGGTCCCGGTGCCGGTGATCCCGGCTGTGGGCGCTCGCGTAATGGGGCTGGACGACCCGAACGTGAAAATGTCGAAG
>DATABU010000728.1:0-10412 GCA_036259415.1 Longimicrobiaceae bacterium | reverse complement strand
GCCGCGGCGGCCCGCGCGGAGGTGGCGCGCCTGGACCCCGGCCTGGCCCCGTACGAGGTGCGCACCATGCGCGAGGTGCTGGCGCTCTCCTTCTGGGACCAGGGCCTCTTCGGCGGGCTCTTCGGGGTCTTCGCGGCGCTGGCGCTGGTCCTGGCCGCGGTGGGGATCTACGGAGTGATGGCCTACGCGGTGGCGAGCCGCGCCCACGAGATCGGGGTGCGCATGGCGCTGGGGGCCCGCGCCGGCGACGTGGTGCGGATGGTGGTGCGCCAGGCCGTCAGGCTGGCCGCGATCGGCGTGGGGGTGGGGCTGCTGGCCGCCTTCGGCGCGTCGCAGGTGCTGGCGGGGATGCTCTACGGGGTGTCCCCCTCCGACCCGGCGACCTTCGTCGCGGTGCCACTGCTGCTGGGCGGCGTGGCGCTGCTCGCGGCCTGGATCCCCGCCCGCCGGGCCGCCCGGGTGGACCCCATGGCGGCGCTGCGGAGCGAGTGAGGACGGCACCGATCACACTGGAGGCGAAATGGCATCGTTCGCGAGGGATCTCCGCGTCGCCGTCCGCGCGCTCGGGCGCGCCCCCGGCTTCGCGCTGGTGGCCGTGCTCACGCTCGCCCTGGGGATCGGGGCCAGCACCGCCATCTACTCGGTGCTGCACGGCATCGTCCTGAAGCCGCTCCCCTACCCCGCCGCGGACCGGCTCGTCCGGCTCAAGAACCCGGTCCCGGGGGTGGACCCGGGGGCGGAGTGGAACCTCTCCAGCGCCCAGTTCTTCCACTACGGCCGGGCCCGGTCGCTTGCGGAGATCGGGGCCTACCAGCGGGGCGGCGCCAACGTGCAGACGGAGGACGGCCCGCAGCGGGCGCGGCTCGCCGCCGCCACCGCCGCTACGGTCCGGCTCCTGGGAGCCAGGCCCGCCGTGGGCCGGCTGCTGGACGAGCGCGACGACCGCCCCGGCGCCGAGCCCGTGGCGGTGCTCGCGCACGGGTTCTGGCGCTCGCGGTTCGGCGGCGACCCGGGGGTGGTCGGCCGCACCCTGGAGCTGGGCGGAGAGCCGGTGCTGGTGGTGGGGGTGATGGCCGCCGGGGTGGAGCTGCCGCCGGAGCCCGGGGCCCCGGCCGACCTGCCGGCGGACGTCTGGGTGCCGCTCACCCTCGACCCCGCGGGGCCGTTCTACAACAGCCACGTGATCCCCATGATCGCGCGGCTCGCGCCGGGCGCCACCCCGGAGGAGGCGGAGGCCGAGCTGGTGCGGCTGACCGGCCGGCTCCCGGAGGCGTACCCGGACGTCTACTCCGCCGAGTTCCTGGAGAAGTACGGCTTCCGGCCCAGGGTGTACCCGCTGCAGGAGTACGTGGTGGGCGGCGTGGCCCGGAGCCTCTGGGTGCTGCTGGGCGCGGTGGGGCTCGTGCTGGTCATCGCCTGGGCGAACGTGGTCAACCTGCTCCTGGTCCGGACCGACGCCCGCAGGCGCGAGCTGGCGGTGCGCCGCGCTCTCGGCGCCGACCGCGGGGCGCTCGCGCGGATCTTCCTGGCGGAGGGGCTGATCCTCACCGGGGCCGCCGCCGCCGTGGGGCTGATCCTCTCGCTCTGGGGGGTGCCGACGCTCGTGGCGCTCGCCCCCGCGACCATCCCCCGGCTGGAGGAGGTGCGGGTGGACGGGAGCACGCTCGGCTTCGCGGTGGCGGTGTCGGTGGCCGTCACCCTCGCGCTCTCCGCGCTCCCGGCGCTGCGGGCGGACCTCGGGGGCGGCGCGGGCGCGCTGGGCGACGGGGGCCGCTCCGCCACGGCGGGACGCGAGCGGCAGCGGATCCGCGCCGGCCTGGTGATCGCGCAGGTGGCGCTGGCGCTCACCCTGGTGGTCGGGGCGGGGCTCCTGGTGGAGAGCTTCCGCAGCCTGCGCTCGGTGAGCCCCGGGGTGGACCCCGAGGGCGTGCTGGCCGTGCGGCTCCACCCCTCGCACGCGCGGTACCCCGACATGGACGCCTGGTGGCGGATGCAGCGCGCCGTCGTGGAGCGGCTGCGCGCGGTCCCGGGCGTCGCCGCCGCGGGCTTCTCCACCGAGCTCCCCTTCACCGACGGGTTCGGGTGCACGGTGCAGGGCTTCGAGGACCCCGCCGTCTACGCGCGGCTGGGGGACGCGGAAGGCACCACCTGCGCGGGCCAGGCGCCCACCTCGCCGGGGTACTTCGAGGCGCTCGGCATCCCCACGCTCGCGGGGCGCACGCTCACCGAGGCGGACCACGACCACCCCCACGCCGGGGCGGTGGTGGTCAGCCGGGCCTTCGCGGAGCGGTTCTGGCCGGGCGAGGACCCCATCGGCAAGGGCGTCGGGCCCAGCGGGAGGACGGAGCCGCCCTTCTACCGGGTGGTGGGGGTCGTGGGCGACGTGTACGCCAGCTCGGTGGACCAGTCGCCCGCGCTGGCCGTCTACTACCCGATGGTCCCCATCCCGGAGACGCAGCGCTGGTGGCCGGACGGCGTGCACCTGGTGGTCAGGGCCGCCTCCGGCGACGCGGCGTCGCTCCTCCCGGCGGTCCGCCGCGCGGTCGCCGAGGTGGACCCCACCCTCCCGGTGACGGACGTCCGCCAGGTGCGCGACCTGGTGGACGATTCCATGAGCCGCACCTCCTTCACCATGGTGCTGCTCGCGATCGCAGCCGCCGCCGCGCTGCTGCTGGCGGCCGTCGGGCTCTACGGGGTGATCTCGTACGTGGTGGCGAGGCGGACCCAGGAGATCGGGCTGCGCCTGGCGCTGGGAGCCCACCCCGCGGCGGTGGTCCGCATGGTGATGGGAGGATCGCTGCGCGTGGTGGCGGCCGGCCTGGTGGTGGGGGTCGCGGTCGCGCTGACCCTCACCCACCTGATGCGGGGGCTGCTGTACGGGGTGGAGCCCTCCAGCCCCCCCGCGTTCCTGGCGAGCCTGGCGGTGCTCACGGCGGTGGCGGTCCTGGCGAGCTGGGTCCCCGCGCGGCGGGCCGCGCGCGTGGACCCCATGGTGGCGCTGCGGCGCGAGTAGCCGCCGGACCTCACCCGACCCGGAAGGGGGGGACCACGCGCCCGTCCACGTCGGTGAAGCCGTACTCGGCCGCCAGCTCGCCCGCGGTGAACACGCCGCCGGTCTTCGCCATGACGCCGGGGTCGGCGGCGAGGGCGGCCACCGCCCGCCCCACGTAGCGCGGCGTCTCGGTGCCGGCGAGCGCCGGGTCCTCCCGCCAGCGGTCCTCGTCGCTCCCGTGTACGGCGAGGACCCACTCGGTGCGCATCCACCCGGGCGACACCGCGAGCGAGGCGACGCCGTGCGGCCGCAGCTCCTCGGCCATCCCGAAGGCGAGCCGGACGATGGCCGCCTTCGCCAGGTCGTAGAAGAGGTTGCCGCGCAGGTACCCGCCCCGGTCCCAGAAGGTGGTGGCGACCACCAGCCCCCCGCCCTGGCGCACCAGGAGCGGGGCGGCGCAGCGCCCGGCGAGCAGGTGGCTGCGCACCCCGCGCTGGAACATCGCGTCCCACTGCTCCAGCGGCTGCTCCCAGAACGGCGCCCCGAACCCGGCCTTCGAGAACGCCTCGTGGCCGCCCCAGGCGTTGTTCACCAGCACGTCCAGCCGCCCCCGCTCGCGCTCCACCCGCGCGAACAGCCCGCGCACCTCCTCCTCCCTCGCGTGGTCGCAGCGCACCGCGATCCCGGCGCCCCCCAGCCGCGTCACCTCCTCCGCGGTGTCGTCGATGGTCCCCGGCACCCCGGCCAGCCCGCTCTCCGCCAGGATGCCCCCGTAGCCGCGCGCAGGCTCGGCGCGGGTGCTGCGCCCGGTCACGTACACCGTGGCCCCGGCGGCGCCCAGCTCCAGGGCGATCCCCCGCCCCGCTCCGCGGCTCGCGCCGGTGACCACCGCCACGCGGCCCTCCAGCGGCCGCTTCCCGTCCCCACGCTCCTCCGACCGCATGCTCGCCTCCTCTGCTGGTGATCGCGCTCGCACCTCCCGGGAGGAAGCTAGGGCGGCGCGGCGGCGCCGTCTTGGAGAAACCCGAAGCCGGCGCGCTCGCGGAAGGCGGTCGGGGAGAGGCCGGCCAGCGCCCGGAACTCGTTGACCAGGTGGGACTGGTCGTAGAACCCGCAGCGCAGGGCCACGCGCGACCAGGGGAGCCCCGGCTCCCGCTGCAGCAGGGAGAGGGTCGCGCGGAAGCGCGCGAGCCTGCACGCCGCCTTGGGGGTGAGGCCGACGTGCGCGTGGAAGAGCTGCGCCAGCCGCCGCTCCCCCACCCCCAGCCCCGCCGCCAGGTCGCGCACCCGCATGCGCCCGCCGGACGCCCCGATGCGCCGGACCGCCTCGGCCGCGACGGCCTGCGGGCGGGGGTCTCCCGCGCCGGCGCGCTCCACGAGCACGTCCTCCACGGCGGCCACCCGGGCGGGGCCGGGCGGGGCCGCCGCCAGCCGCTCCAGCGCCTCCCCGGCGCGCGCGCCCCAGAGCTCCTCCAGCGCCACCGGCCGCCCGGCGAGCTCACCCGCCGGGACTCCCAGCAGGGGCGCCAGCCCGCCCGGGCGGAGACGCACCCCCACCTGCTCCACGTGGCCCGCCATGAGGATCACCGCAGGCTCGCAGTTCGCCCCGAGCGCCTCGCAGGCCGCAGGCACCCCTCCGCCGACCGTCCGCGGAGGAACGCCCAGGTTGAAGATCAGGTGCACCGCCCCGTCGGGGAGCACCCGCTCCTCCACCGCGCGCTCCGGCGGGATCCACTCGCGGCCCAGGTGGACGCGCTCCACCAGGCCGCGGAGGCGGACGCAGGGGAGCACCGCCCGGTACGCCTCCGCGGGCGTCTCGGCCGGCGGCCAGAGCCGCGACTCCTCCTCCGTGTGGACGAACAGGCGCTCGGCGGTGGCAGGCATCGATGGCTCCGTCGGGGTTCCCGGCCGCGCCGCGAGTCTCGGCCCTCGCGGGCGCCCGTGTCAAGGCCCCGGCGACCCGAGCGGCCGCCTCCCCCGGGCGGCGCCTTGCCCGCGCAGCCAACATCATACTATATTACTGTTTAGCTGTAAACGACCCACGAGGTAGCCATGAGCGAGCTCCCCCTCACCCGCGAGCTGCTGCAGCTGGTCGCCGAGCGCTTCAAGGCGCTGGCCGAGCCGGCTCGGCTGACGATCCTGAACGTCCTGCGCGAGCGGGAGATGACCGTCTCCGAGATGATGGAGGCGACCGGCCTGGGCCAGGCGAACACCTCAAAGCACCTGCAGCTCCTCCACTCCCTGGGCTTCGTGGAGCGCCGCAAGGAGGGGCTGTACGTCTTCTACCGGCTGGCCGACGAGGACGTGTTCCGGCTCTGCGACCTCATGTGCGGCCGCCTGGCCCGCGAGGCCGACAGCCGCAGCCGGCTCCTCGCGGCGCGCTGACGCCGGGGGCCGCCCGCCGGCCGCCCCGCCCGCCCGGTGTCCGCTTTTGGGACGCCGCGTCCCGAATCCGCACGATCCGTCCGGCCGCCCCGGATCCAACTCGTTCAACGACAACGGGTTGGATTTGTCGTTTCGGGGCATGCCTCTTCCCCTGTACGCGGCCGTCTCCGACCGCCTCACCCGCATCGACCCAGGAGGACCGCGATGCCCGCCCTGTTCTCGTCCCGCTTCCGACCCTTCCGCGCCTCCGGTCCGGAGGGCCCCGCCCCCGAGTTCGCCGGGCCGCTGATCCGCCTGCGCGACCTGGAGAAGTCGTACCCCGCCGGCGGCGGGCGCACCTACGTGCTCCGCCACATCGAGCTGGACATCCAGCCCGGCGAGTTCGTCTCCATCATGGGCCCCTCCGGCGCCGGGAAGAGCACCCTGCTCTCCATCCTGGGGATGTTCGACGGCGAGTGGACCGGCGAGTTCCACTTCGTGGGGCAGCCGGTGCACCGGCTGGGGGTGAAGGAGCGCAGCGCGCTCAGCAAGCCCAACATCGGCTTCGTCTTCCAGCAGTACCACCTGCTCGACCACCTGACGGTGCAGGAGAACCTGGACATCCCCCTCTCCTACCGCGACGTGCCCCGGCGCGAGCGGCAGGCCATGGTGGCCGACACGCTGGACCGCTTCGGGATCGTGGGGAAGAAGGACCTCTACCCCAACCAGCTCTCCGGCGGGCAGCAGCAGCTGGTGGCCGTTGCGCGCGCCACCATCGCCAACCCGCGCGTGATCCTGGCCGACGAGCCCACCGGGAACCTGCACTCCTCGCAGGGGCGCGAGATCATGGAGCTCTTCCGGAAGCTGAACGAGGCGGGGACCACCATCATCCAGGTGACCCACTCCGAGACCAACGCCGAGTACGGCAACCGCGTCATCCAGCTCCGCGACGGCTGGATCGTCGACGAGTAGCCCAACCTTCCCCCCGGTGGACCGCACCATGGACGCTCTCCTCCAGGACCTGCGCTACGCCGCCCGCGCGCTGCTGCGGAGCCCCGGCTTCGCCGCCATGGCGATCCTGACCCTCGCCCTGGGGATCGGGGTCAACACCACCCTGTTCAGCACGGTGGACGCCGTCCTCCTGCGCCCCCTCCCGTACGCCGACGCCGGCCGGCTGGTCTCGCTGTGGATGAACGAGCCCGGGGCGTCGGTCAACAAGGAGACGCTGGAGGCCCTGCGCGCGCGCACCCCCTCGCTTCAAGGGCTGGCCGGGTACAGCGGCTGGGGGTTCACCCTCACAGGCCAGGGCGAGCCCGAGGCGCTGGCGGGCGCCAAGGGCACCGCCGACCTCTTCCGCGTGCTGGGCGC
Source organism: Longimicrobiaceae bacterium (assembly GCA_036259415.1). Lineage (GTDB taxonomy): Bacteria > Gemmatimonadota > Gemmatimonadetes > Longimicrobiales > Longimicrobiaceae > JAFAYN01. The sequence goes on along the minus strand of DATABU010000728.1, from coordinate 3,688 downwards.
CCGCCCCCTGCTGGGCCGCACCTTCCTCCCGGAGGACGGCGAGCCGGGGCGCACCCCCGCGGTGGTGCTCGGCCACGGGCTCTGGCGCCGGCGCTTCGGCGGCGACCGGGGTGTGGTCGGCCGGGCGATCACCCTGGACGGGAACCCCGCCGTGGTGGTGGGGGTCATGCCCGCGGAGTTCAGCTTCCCCACGCGCGAGGCCGAGCTCTGGCTCCCCGCGCCCGTGGACCCCGCGAACCGCGGCGACTACACCACCGGGTACCTGACCCTGGTGGGGCGGCTGCGCCCCGGGGGGAGCGCGGAGGGGGCCGCCGCCGAGGCGCGGGCGGTCGCGCGCGGTCTCCGGGAGCTGCACCCCGACCGCTACACGGACGCCTTCGGGCGCGAGGCCGCCGTCGTCCCCCTGCGCGACACGCTGGTGGGGGACACCGGCGCCGCGCTCCTCCTGCTGCTTGGAGCGGTGGGCTTCGTCCTGCTGATCGCCTGCCTCAACGTCGCCAACCTCCTGCTGGTGCGCGCCGCCGCCCGGGGCCGCGAGATGGCCGTGCGAGCCGCCCTGGGCGCGGGGCGGGGGCGGGTCGTCCGCCAGCTCCTAACCGAGAGCTCGCTCCTGGCGCTGCTCGGGGGCGCGGCCGGGCTCCTCCTGGCGTACTGGGGGGTGCAGCTGCTGGGCGGCCTGCTCCCGGCGGAGCTGCCGGGGGCGGACGAGGTGCGCATCGATGCGCGCGTGCTGGCCTTCACCGCGGCACTCTCGCTCGGGGTGGGACTCCTCGCCGGGCTGGCGCCCGCCCTGCTCGCTTCCCGGACCGAGCTGGGCGGCGCGCTCCGGGAGCGGAGCGGATCCGGCGCCGGGCGCGGGCGGTGGAGCTGGCTGCGGAGCGCGCTCGTCCCCTCTCAGGTGGCCCTCGCGCTGGTGCTCACCCTGGGCGCCGGCTTGATGCTGCGGAGCTTCCGGGAGCTGCGGGCGGTGGACCCGGGGTTCCGGGCCGGCGGGGTGCTGACGCTGCGCGTGCTCCCGCCCTCGGCCGGGTACGCGGAGGCCGAGCGGCGGGTGGCGTACTGGGACGCGGTGCTGTCGCGCCTCGCCGCGCTCCCCGGGGTGGAGTCCGTGGGCGCCATCCACCTCCTCCCGCTGGGGGGGAGCAACTGGAACCCGCCGCTCACCATCGAGGGGCGCGAGGACCGGCCGGTGGTGGACTGGCGGGTCGCCACCCCCGGCTACTTCGCCACGGCGGGTGTCCCGGTGCTGCGGGGCCGGGGCTTCACCGCCGCGGACCGGGAGGGAGCCCCTCCCGTGGCGCTGGTGAGCGCCACCCTCGCCCGCACCCTGTTCCCCGGTGAGGACCCCATCGGCCGGCGCGTCCACACCGGCTTCGAGGGGAAGGGGAACTGGGTGGAGATCGTGGGCGTGGTGGGCGACACGCGCGACCAGACGCTGGCCGGAGCGCCCAACCCGCAGATGTACCGTCCCCAGGCCCAGGCCGCGATGAACGCCATGACGGTGATGGTGCGGAGCCGGCTGGACCCCGCCCTCCTCGCACCCTCCGCGCGGGAGGCGGTCTGGTCCGTGGACCGGGACGTCCCCGTGTCCGACGTCCAGCCCCTGGAGCGGGTGGTGGCCGAGTCCATCGCCCGGCCCCGTCTGCTGGTGCTCCTGCTGGGCGGCTTCGGCGCGCTGGCCCTGCTCCTGGGCGGCATCGGCATCTACGGCGTGGTCTCGTACGGCGCGGACCGGCGCTCCCGGGAGTTCGGGGTGCGGATGGCGCTCGGCGCCCGGCCAGGCGAGGTGCTCCGGCTGGTCCTGGCCGGGGCCGGCCGGCTCGCGGCCGTCGGGCTCGCCGCTGGGGTGGCCGCCTCGCTCGCCCTCACCCGCCTCCTGGCGGGGCAGCTCTACGGGGTCCGCCCCACCGACCCCGCCACCTACCTGGCCGTGGCCGCCCTGCTCGCCGCGGTGGTGCTCCTGGCCGCGTACCTTCCCGCCCGGCGCGCCACCCGGGTGGATCCCGTGGTTGCGCTCCGCGCCGACTGACCTCATCCTGACGCCATGCAGACCCCGACCTCCGCACCGCCCCGCATCCTCATCGCCGACGACCAGCCCGACGTCCTGGAGGCGCTCCGGCTCCTCCTCAAGGGCGAGGGCTTCAAGATCGAGACGGCCTCCTCGCCCGTAGGCATCCTGACGGCCGTGCGCGACCGGGAGCTGGACGTGGTGCTGATGGACCTGAACTACGCCCGCGACACCACCTCCGGCCGCGAGGGGCTGAACCTGCTGGGCGAGATCCAGGGGATGGACGGCACCCTCCCGGTGGTGGTGATGACCGCGTGGGGGAGCGTGGAGGGCGCCGTGGAGGCCATGCGCCGCGGGGCCCGCGACTACGTGGAGAAGCCCTGGGACAACGCCCGCCTCATGGCGACGCTCCGCTCCAACGTGGAGCTGGGGCGCGCGCTGCGGCGCACGCAGCGGCTGGAGCAGGAGAACTCGCGCCTGCGCAGCGACGGCCGCCCCGCCATGATCGCCGAGTCGCGCGCCATGCAGCCCGCGCTGCGGATGATGGAGCGCATCGGGCCCTCCGACGCGCACGTGCTCATCACCGGCGAGCACGGCACCGGCAAGGACGTGGTCGCCCGCTGGCTGCACGCCGTCTCGGGGCGCGCCGGGCGCGCGCTGGTGACGGTAAACGCCGGCGCCATCGCCGAGGGAGTGTTCGAGAGCGAGCTCTTCGGGCACGTGAAGGGCGCCTTCACCGACGCCCGCGCCGACCGGGTGGGCGCCTTCGAGCTGGCCGACGGGGGGACGCTCTTCCTGGACGAGATCGGCACCATGCCGCCGGAGCAGCAGGCCAAGCTGCTGCGCGTGCTCCAGACCGGCGAGTTCCAGCGCGTAGGGACCTCGCGCACCCGCAAGGTGGACGTGCGGGTGATCTCCGCCACCAACACCGACCTCCCGCAGGCCGTGGCCGAGGGGCGCTTCCGCGAGGACCTGCTCTTCCGCCTGAACACGGTGGAGATCCACCTCCCCCCGCTGCGGGAGCGGCGCGAGGACGTCCCGCTGCTGGCGACGCACTTCCTCTTCCGCCTGGCCGACGCCTACCGCAAGCACCTCACCGGCTTCGAGCCCGAGGCCATGCAGTCGCTGCTCACCTACGGCTGGCCGGGCAACGTGCGCGAGCTGGAGCACACCATCGAGCGCGCGGTGCTCCTGGCGCAGGGGCCGCTCATCGCCGCGGAGGACCTGGCGCTGAGGGGGCGCCGCGCGGCGTCCGGGGCGGGCACGGCGGCGCTGGAGGAGATGCCGCTGGAGGACGTGGAGCGGCTGTTGATCCGCAAGGCGCTGGAGCGGCACGGGGGGAACGTCAGCCACGCGGCGGAGGCGCTGGGGCTGAGCCGGAGCGCCCTGTACCGGCGATTGCAGCGCTACGGGCTGTGAGGGGCCGCGACTTCAACAGCGGGTTTGGGCGTGCCCCTCGCTGGCGCTCGGGTCGGGCTGCGCGCGCGGTAACGCACGATACTACCGTGCGTAACCGCGCCGAGACCCACGGTACTGCTGTGGGTCTCGGCCCTGCCGGGCGCGCATCCCTCACGCGGGGCACCAGCCGGGGCAGGCTCTTCTCCCCTCCCCCAGCCGGGGGAGGGCCGCAGTTCTCCCCCTCCCCCTTGCGGGGAGGGGGCCGGGGGGCGGGGGTCCGGG
>DATABU010000727.1:0-2524 GCA_036259415.1 Longimicrobiaceae bacterium | reverse complement strand
AGCGGTCCGGGCCTGTCGCGCTTGGCCGCGACGACCACGCGAGGGAGAGCATGGGCGGGAGGCAGGAGGCGCTGCGGCGCACCGAGGCGTACATCCGGGAGCGGATGGAGGGGGAGGGCTCCGGGCACGACTGGTGGCACGTGCACCGCGTCCGGTGCACGGCGCTGCGGCTGGCCGGCGAGGAGGGCGCCGACCCGTTCGTGGTGGAGCTCGCCGCGCTCCTGCACGACGTGGCCGACCACAAGTTCCACGGCGGCGACGAGAGCGCGGGCCCGCGCGCCGCGCGGGCGTGGCTGGAGGGGCTGGGGGTGGAGCGGGAGGTCGTGGAGCACGTCTGCGCCATCGTCGCCGAGCTGTCGTTCAGGGGGGCGGGCGTCCCCACGCCCATGAGCACGCGCGAGGGCGCGGTGGTGCAGGACGCCGACCGGCTGGACGCCATCGGCGCCATCGGGGTGGCGAGGACCTTCGCCTACGGCGGGACGCGCGGCCGTCCCCTGCACGACCCCGAGGCCCGGCCGGAGGCGCACGCCTCCTTCGAGGCGTACAAGGCGAGCCGCGGGCCCACCGTCAACCACTTCCACGAGAAGCTCCTGCTGCTGCGCGACCGGATGAACACCGCCGCGGCGCGGCGCGCGGCGGAGGGCCGGCACCGCTTCATGGAGGAGTTCCTGGAGCGCTTCCACCGCGAGTGGGACGGCGCGGACCTCGGTCCGGCGGAGGGATAGGGACATGGAGCTGCTGCGCCTGGCGGAAGGCGTGCACTACCTGCGCGGCGCCGTCAACTGCGGGCTGGTGGAGACGGAGTCCGGGCTGCTGGCGGTGGACACCGGGCTGGACCGCGGTGCCGCGAACCGGATCGTCCGCGCGGCGGAGGAGCTGGGGCGCCCGCTGGTGGCGATCCTCAACACGCACGCTCACGCCGACCACCACGGCGGCAACGCGCAGCTGGTCCGCAAGCTGGGGCTTCCGGTGTACGCCCCGGCCGTCGAGGAGGCGGTGATCCGCGAGCCCCGCTACGAGCCCGTGTACCTCTTCGGCGGGGCGGAGCCGGTGGGGGCGCTGGTCAACAAGTTCCTGCAGGCGGAGCCCTCGCCCGTGGACCACGTGGTGCGCCCCGGCGAGACCGTGGTGATCGACGGCCGCGCGCTGGAGGTCGTGGACCTCGCCGGCCACAGCCTGGCGCAGGTGGGCGTGCTCACCGACCCGGGTCCGGGTGAGGGGGTGCTGTTCGCGGCCGACTCCTTCTTCGGCACGGACGCGCTGGCGAAGCACGGCGTCCCCTTCCTCGTGGATGCCGGCCGCACGTGGGAGAGCATCCAGCACCTGGACGACTACGCTCCGGCCTGGTACGTCCCCGGCCACGGCGAGGCGCTCGGAGACATACGGGACGACACCTTCTCGGCGAACTTCGCTTCGTTGAGCCTGGCCTTCGAGTGGCTGGGGGAGAGACTGCGGGGAGAGCCCGCCGGAACGGAGGACCTGCTGGTGGAGTTCGCCCCGGCGATGGGGATGCGGCTGAGCGACGCGGCCACGTACGTCCTGAACCGCACCACGCTGCTCGGGTTCCTCTCGGCGATGACTCGCAACCAGGCCGTGGAGTTCGTCATCGACGGCGGTCGGTGGCTGTGGATGGCGCGGGAGTGAAACCCCCGCGCAGCCCCACCCGTAGGGCGCCCTGAGCCGACAGCCATCTCCCGCACGAGGAACCTGCCATGAACGTCCCGACCTCAGCCGCCGTCTCCCTCGCCTTCGCCCTCGCCGCCGCGCCCACGGTGCTGGCCGCGCAGGAGCACACCGCGCCCCGCAGCGCGGTGGTGGACGCCCGGGGCGCGTCCCTGGTCCGGGTGGACGCGCGGGCGGGCTCGCTCCGGGTGGAGGGCCGCCCCGGGCTGACCGAGGTGCGCGTCCGGGGCACGGCCCGCGCCAACCGCGAGCGCGACCTGGAGGGGATCCGGCTGATCGCCGAGCGGCGCGGCGACCAGGTGCACGTGGAGGTGGTGATGCCGCGCGAGACCGTGCTCCTCGGGAGCATCCGGCGCGTCCTGGACCTGGTGGTGGAGGTCCCGGAGGGGATCGCCGCCGACGTGGACGACTCCAGCGGCGAGGCCGTCATCCGCCGCGTGGGCAACCTGCGCGTGGAGGACAGCTCCGGCGAGCTGGAGATCGAGGACGTGCGCGGCGACGTGCGCGTGACGGACAGCTCCGGCGCACTCTCCATCGTCCGGGTCGCGGGGGACGTGTGGGTGAGCGACGGCTCCGGCGAGCTGCGGGTCCACGACGTGCGCGGCGGCGTCACGGTGGACGAGGACGGCTCCGGGGAGATGGACATCCGCGACGTCGCCGGCGACGTGCTGGTGCGCGAGGACGGCTCCGGCGGGATCCGGGTGGACCGGGTCGGCGGGAACCTGACCGTGCAGGACGACGGGAGCGGCGGCGTGCGGGTGGCGCGGGTGGCGGGGACGGTGCGGCTGCCCAGGTCGTAGGGGCGGCAGGACGGAGCAAAACACCAGAGGCGCCCCCCCCC
>DATABU010000726.1:0-1902 GCA_036259415.1 Longimicrobiaceae bacterium | reverse complement strand
CCGGGGGGCGGGATCCGCGCGCGGCGCTGTCCTACAGCACCGACCTCTTCGAGCGCGGCACGATCGTGCGGATGCTCGGCCACCTGCGGCGGGTGCTGGAGCAGGCCGCCGCGAACGCGGACGTGCGGCTCTCGCGGCTGGGGCTGCTGGGGGAGGCGGAGCGCGCGCTGGTGCTGGAGGAGTGGAACCGGACGGAGCGGCCGTACCCGCGCGGTGCGTGCATCCACGAGCTGTTCGAGGCGCAGGTGCGGGAGCGGCCCGACGCCCCGGCGCTGGTCTGGGGCGAGGAGTCGCTCAGCTACGCGGAGCTGAACGCGCGGGCCAACCGGCTGGCCCACCACCTCCGCGCGCTCGGCGTGGAGCCGGAGGCGCGCGTGGCGATCCTGATGCCGCGCTCCATCGAGCTGGTCGTCTCCGAGCTGGCCATCCTCAAGGCCGGCGCGGTGTACGTGCCCATCGACCCGTCGTTCCCGGCCGAGCGCATCGCGTTCATGCTTGCCGACAGCGGGTCCCCCCTCGTGCTCAGCCGCACGGGTGCCGGTCTGCCCATGCTCGCCGGGGTGGAGCGGGTCGACGTGGATGCGCTGCCGGAGGGTGCCTGCCACGATCCCCGGGTGCCGCTCCACAGCGGGGCCGCGGCGTACGTGATGTACACCTCCGGCTCCACGGGCGAGCCGAAGGGGGTGGTGGTGCCGCACCGCGCGGTCGTGCGGCTGGTGGTCCACAACGGGTACGCGGACTTCGGGCCGGAGGACCGGGTGGCCTTCGCGGCCAACCCGGCGTTCGACGCGTCCACGCTGGAGGTGTGGGCGCCGCTGCTGGGCGGCGGGCGCATCGTGGTCATCCCTCCGGAGGTGCTGCTGGAGCCGCGGCGCTTCGCGGCGGCACTGGCGCGGCACGAGGTGGACGTGCTGTGGATGTCGGTGGGGCTGTTCAACCAGTACGCCGAGGAGCTGGAGGCCGAGATCCCGCGCCTGCGCTACCTGATCGTCGGGGGCGACGCGCTCGACCCGCAGACCATCGCGCGCGTGCGGAAGAGCCATGCGCCGCGGCACCTGCTCAACGGGTACGGTCCCACGGAGACGACGACGTTCGCCATCACGCACGAGGTGACGGACGTGGAGGAGGGCGCGCGGAGCATCCCGCTGGGGCGTCCGATCGCGAACACGCGCATCTACGCCCTGGACGCGCACGGGGAGCCGGTGCCCGTGGGGGTGGGGGGGGAGCTGTACATCGGGGGGGCGGGCGTGGCGCTGGGGTACCAGAACCGGCCGGGGTTGACGGCGGAGCGCTTCGTTCCCGATCCGTTCGGAGGGGAGCCGGGGGCGCGGATGTACCGGACGGGAGACCTGGGGCGGTGGCTGCCGGACGGGACGATCGAGTTCCTGGGGCGCAACGACCACCAGGTGAAGGTGCGCGGCTTCCGGATCGAGCTGGGGGAGATCGAGGCGCGGCTCCTGGCGCACCCGGAGGTGCGGGAGGCGGTGGTGCTGGCGCGGGAGGATGCACCGGGAGACAAGCGGCTGGTGGCGTACTACGTGGGGGCGGAAGGGGCCGAAGCGGAGACGCTGCGCGCGCACCTGTCGAAGCGGCTGCCGGAGTACATGGTACCGGCGGCGTACGTGCGGCTGGAGGCGCTGCCGCTGACCCCGAATGGCAAGGTGGATCGGCGGGCGCTGCCGGCGCCGGACGGCGCGCCGGCGCGGGGGCGGTACGCCGCGCCGCGCACCCCCGTGGAGGAGGTGCTGGCGGGGATCTGGGCGGAGGTGCTGCGCCTGGAGCGCGTGGGCGTGGAGGACGGCTTCTTCGAGCTGGGCGGGCACTCGCTGCTGGCCGCGCGCGTGGTCTCGCGGGTGCGGCAGGTGTTCGGCGTGGAGCTGCCGCTGCGGGCGCTCTTCGAGG
>DATABU010000725.1:0-4822 GCA_036259415.1 Longimicrobiaceae bacterium | reverse complement strand
GGCTCCTCCTCGCCTACACGGCGGTCGCGGCCGCGGCCACGGCGGCAGTGGTCGATCGGAACCCGATGGGTACGCAGGTGGGCCCGGGCTGGACGCTCTCGCTGTTGCTGCTGGGGATGCTGGTGCTCGCCGTGCTGGTGCAGGCGGACTCGCCGGGCGGCGGCAACGCCTTCTGGGCGACCCTGCCGCTCCGCCCGTCGGCCGTGGCCTCCGCCAAGGTCCTCGTGGCGGCGCTGGTGATCGTCGGGATCCCGCTCGTGGGCCAGACGGCCGCCCTCGCCGCGCACGACGTGGCCGTGGGCGACCCCCCGGGCCTGCTCCTGGACTCCGTGGTCTCCTACGGCTTCTGGCTCGCGGCGGCGGCTGTGGTCGCCGCCCTCACGCCGGACCTGCGCACTTTCATCGTGGCATTCGCGCTGGCGGCGATCGGATCGACCATAGCCCTGACGGCGCTCATGTCGATCCTGGACCGCTCGGTCGACGAATTTGCGTCGCTCCCGCGCCTGCTCCAGGCTGTGGAGGTGGCGGGCCTGCTGCTTCTGCTCGCCCACCTGTACCGTACGCGCGACGTGCGGCGTGGAGCGTGGGTCGCGGGGCTCTTCGGGGCGGTGCTGCTGCTGGCCCCCGCCGCTCTCCCCCGGTCGCAGCCGGGGGCCGGCGTCGGCCCGGTCCCGGCCCACCTGCGGCCGGCGGTGCTGGAGATCGAAGAGGTCCGGCCCATCCCGGGAGGAGCGGAGGTACAGCTCGACGTCCGCCTCGTGGGAGGCTCGGAGCGCCACGAGTACGTCCTGAAGGAGCCCGTCGTCCGCTTCGTGACGCAGGGGGGCTCCTCCGAGACCGTGGAGCTGGAGCACTCCTACAGTCTCGCCGGCGCACCCTCGCGGGTGCTGGACGGGCTCCGCTGGTTCGGCGAGCGCGGTCCCGCGCCGCCCACGACCAGCGCGATCCAGGTCGAGCCGTCCCGGGCCCAGCGGGAGGCGCTCGTGGCGGGGCGCGCCGCGCTGGAGCTGCGGGGTCGGCTGGAGGTCCGCGAACTCCGCGTGTGGGCCGACCTCCCGCTCGAAACGGGTGCCACGGCCGCGAGCGCCGGCCGGCGGGTGGCGGTCGTCGGCGTCTCGGAGGCCGCGCACGGTCCCGTCGTGGATCTGTGGACTTCCGCCGTGGCCTCCTCCCGCTCCGCGACGAACCCGCTGGAGTACGGGGACGTGTGGGGCTCGCGCGCCTATGCGCTGGTGAACCGGGCGCGAGGCGAGGCGCTCGCCCTGACGGCAGCCGGCGGGTCCGGGATCGGCCTCGGCCTGGTCCTGCCCGGCCCCGACACCCGCGAGTTCACCTTCAAGCTCGAGCCGCGCCGCTTCGGACCTTCCTTCGGCCTCCTCGACGAGGGCTGGCGCCGCGACGCCCGCCTGGTGCTACTCGAATGGGTCCCGGTGGGGAGCGACCCGGTGCGGCTCCGGCCGGAGCCGTCGCATCTCAGGCGGTAGCTCGTGGCCGGATCCATGTCGGCTCGGGGGAGCGCCGAGGCCCCGCGGCAGTAGACTGCCCGGGGCCACTGATTCGTACTGTGGATGTCCGTTCGCGACCGCGTCCGGCGCCCGAGGGGTCGCGACTCCAGGCTCACTCCCTATCGGGCTCGCGATAGTCGGAGTCGTATCGCTGAGCACGCGCGGCGTAGCGGGGCCGGTCGTCCCGCGAGATCCGTCTGAGCCCCATGTCGTACTCATACTCTGCCGTCCGGCGCGGCGACCCCATGCTCCGGTCCCTGGTGCTTCCGCCCAGTCGAAGCGGTTCATTCCGCTCGGCAGTCGCGGACGTGCGCGCGGTTCCGCCGGTCGCGGAGACCTCCACGTCCGACGCGTCTGCGGGCCGCCGCCGCGCGGTCACCACTTGGGGATGCCGGTCCGGCGTATCGAGGTCCAGGTCTGGGAGCAACCCTCCCCGCAAGCTGATGTAGCTCCCCCAGTAGCGCATGATGTGCCGCAGCACGTCCCGGTCCTCCAGACACGTGACTTCGGGCGAGACCTCCACCACCTGGGAGAGGAACGCCTCCAGCTCGTCCAGCGACGGCCCATCGTCCTCGATCAGCCGGTCCAGCAGCACCTCGTGTTCCTGGAGCACCACGGTCCAGGCGTCCGTGGTCCGGACCGGGGCCTCAATCTGGGCGTTGGCCATTCTCCATCTCCTTTGCGACGCGGGACAGGACGTTCCCGAACAGGCCGGCGGCATCCCTGATCTCGCGATCCGCCGAGATCAGTCTGGCGCGCACGTGCTCCACGAACTCCTGCAGGCTCACCGCCACGTCCAGCACCTGCTCCTCTGTCAGCGGCGCGGCCGCCGAGACCCGGGTGCGGTCGATGCGGGCGAAGTGCTCATCGATCTTGTTCTTCAACCGGACCGTCTGCACCGCCCACCGCGGGATGCGCCGGTAATCGTAACCGCCGAAGTCATGCTTCACGGTGTCGGTCGCGTGCTCCATTCTGCCGAAGAACTCGATCAGCTCGTTGACCGAGTGCCTGCGAGCCGCATACCACCGCCTCCGGACATCCCCGAGGGGAAACGATGCCGCTGAGAAGAATCCCTCCGCACATGCGCCCACGTACATTGTCCAGACATCCTGGAGGGAGGTGTCCACGGCCTGCAGCAGCTGGTGTAGCGTCTTCACTTCGTCGAGCACGGACCCGAACTTCGCGAACTCGGCGAGCTTGTATTGTACCGTGTCGAGCTGTCCAAGTGCCGCGCCGACGTCGGGCTGCCTCCTGCCCAGCATGTCCTTCGCTGCCAGCAGCGCGCCTGGGACGGCCAGGATCGCCTGGGCAACGGCGGTCGGATCGGTCATCTCAAAGGGAGGCGGTCCGCCGATGGCACGGACCGGGGAGACACGCAGACCACGAGGAGGAGCGCCACGCCGGCGAGGGAGAGCGGGGCATGAAGTGCGGCGAATGGGGAAGCGACCTGGAGCCCGGCGGCCGGCCGTAGCCTCGATCCGGGAGCGGGCGCCCCGAGGGCGCATCCAGTTTCGGACAATATGCTGCGCCGCGCCGGCCGACGCAACGGTTACCGCCGGCGCAGGGCAGCGCGACGGAGTCGGCGGGGGAAGGAGAAGCACGGGGGTGCGGGGGGGCCTCACCCGAACGCGAGACGGAGGGCCTGGGATTCGAACCCAGAAGTCCTTTCGGACGCCGGTTTTCAAGACCGGTGCAATAACCATTCTGCCAACCCTCCCCACCGCGCCTCCCCGGCCGGGACGGCGCGACGACGGAAAACTACCAGTTTTCTCCGGCTGCCGTCAACCCGCGCGGCGGGCCGGGGCGCCCGGTCGAAACTCCTTGACCGGCCGGAGGATACGGCCGATCATGCAGGGAGGGGCTCCGCCCCGCCCGCGGGGCCCTCCCGCACCGACAGCCGGTCCGCGGACCCTTCCACCCGGAGGAGCCGATGCCCGACCGCTACGACGTCGTGATCGTCGGCGCCCGCTGCGCCGGAGCCTCCCTCGCCGCCTTTCTCGCCCGCCAGGGCGCCCGCGTCGCCGTCCTCGACCGCGACGCCCTCCCCAGCGACTACGTGCTCTCCACGCACACCGTCCACCCGGCCGGGATGGACGTGCTGGACGAGCTGGGCGTGGGCGCGAGGGTGCGGGCGGGGAGCCCGCCCATGCGAGTGGTCCGCCTGTACATGGACGGGGCCGCCGTGGACGTCCGTCTCCCCGTGGACCGGTGCGAGTACTGCCCCCGGCGCTTCCGGCTGGACGCCGTCCTCCAGGAGGCCGCCGCGGAGGCGGGCGCGGAGCTGCGGGACCGCACGCGCGTGGTCGGGCTGCTGCACGAGGGCGGCCGGGTCGCCGGCGTGCGGGTGCGCGCCGGCGGGGCGGAGAGCGAGCTGCGCGCCGACCGGGTGGTGGGAGCGGACGGGCGCCGCTCGGCGGTGGCGGAGATGGCGGGGGCCCGGGAGTACCTGGGCTACGACGGGCCCCGGGGGATGTACTGGGCCTACTGGCCCGCCCCGGAGCGCTGGAAGGACCCGGGGGAGTACCCGTTCGACATGTACCTGGCCCACGCCGGCGAGCACGTGCGGGTGATCTTCCAGACCGACGACGACCAGCTGCTCCTGGGCACCCTCCCCCCGCTGGAGGCGGCGCGGCGCTGGCGGAGCGACCTGCCGGCCGCCTATTCCGCCGACCTCGCCTCCGACCCGGTGATGGGGCCGCTGGTGCGGGACAACGCCCCCGCCGGCGAGATCCGCGGGACGCTACGGGACCGCTACTTCTTCCGCGAGGCGTTCGGCCCCGGGTGGGCGCTGGTGGGCGACGCCGGGCACTACAAGGAGTACGTCATCGGCGACGGCATCACCGAGGCGCTGCGGCAGGCGCGGGGGCTGGCCGCCGCCCTCGCCGACGGCGGCGACGAGGCGCTCGCCCGCTGGTGGCGCCGGCGAGACCTGGAGGGGATCCCGCTCTTCCGCTTCGGCCAGGACCAGGGCGACGTCGGGCCGCAGCCCCGGCTCCGGCACCACGTCCTCCGCCGCCTGGCCCACCTGCCGGAGCTCGCCGGCCGCATGATGGACCCGTTCGACCGCACCGTCTCGCCCTACGACACCGTGCCCCCCGCCGTGGTGCTCCGCGCGCTGGCCGGCGGGCTGCTGCGGGGCGAGTGGCGCCTCCTCCCCGAGATGGCCGCCCTGGGCCGCCGCGCCGCCGCCGTGAAGCAGGAGGTCGCCGGCCGCGACCGGCTGGTGGCCGACCTCCGCGCGTCCCCGCCGCCCCCGGCGTGAGGGGGCGCCGCCGCTCCCCTCCCTCCGCCCCGCGCTCCACCAGGCAGTTCCCCAC
>DATABU010000724.1:0-1889 GCA_036259415.1 Longimicrobiaceae bacterium | reverse complement strand
GCGACCCGCTCCGCGGTGCGGAACTCCCGGTTGCCCAGCTCCGGCTCCTGGTGGATGCGGTGGCGGGCCTCCACGATGGCGGGGGCGAAGCGCTCCACGGCGGCGGCCACGCGGGCGTCGGCGTCCTGGGCGGCGGCGTGGGCGGGGAGAATCGCGAGCGCGCCCAGCCAGAGGAGCGCGCGGCGTGGGGACGTGGTCATCGGCGTCGGGAGATGGGGGTGGCGGGCGGGGAAGGGGTCCCGCGTACGTTACGCCCCCGTCCTGCGGCCGGCAACACCGGCGAGGGCAAACGTTTCCTTGACGCGATCCGCGGCCGGGGCCAGCGTGCGGGGTGCGGGCATCCGCGCCCGCGTCCGTGGACCCCCGCCGGAGGAGCCGCGCCATGAACGCTCTCCGCACCCTCCCGCTGCTGGCGCTCGCCCTGGGCGCCGCACCCGGGCTCGCCGCCCAGGACCCGCACGCCCACGCCGGCGCCGCGCCCGAGCGGCTGGGCCGCGTCGCCTTCCCCACCTCGTGCAGCGCGGAGGCGCAGCCGCGCTTCGAGCGCGCCGTGGCGCTGCTGCACTCGTTCTGGTGGGACGAGGCCGGGCGCGCCTTCGACGCCGTCGCCGCGGCCGACCCCGGGTGCGCCATGGCCCACTGGGGGAAGGCCATGACGCTGCGCGGCAACCCCTTCGCCGGGGCGCCCGGGAAGTCGGCGCTGGAGGCGGGGCTCGCCGTCGTCGAGCGGGGGCTCGCGCTCGGGCCGCCCACCCCGCGGGAGCGGGGGTACCTGGAGGCCGCGGCGCGCATCTACCGCGACCACGAGCGGCTGGACTCCCGCACCCGCCTGCTGGCCTACGAGGAGGCCATGCGGGAGGTCCACGAGAGCAACCCCGGCGACCCCGAGGCCGCGGTGTTCTACGCCCTGGCGGTGGCCTCCAACGCCCCGCCCACGGACCTCCAGTTCGAGCGGCAGAAGCGGGCGGCCGCCATCCTGCGCCCGCTCTTCTCGGCGCAGCCGGACCACCCGGGGCTCGCGCACTACCTGATCCACGCCCACGACGCGCCGCCGCTGGCGCACCTGGCCGTGGACGCGGCGAGCCGCTACTCGGAGATCGCCCCGTCGGTGCCGCACGCGCTGCACATGCCCTCGCACGTCTTCACCCGCCTGGGGATGTGGGACGAGTCCATCGACGCCAACCGCGCCTCCGCCGCCTCGGCGCGGGCGCACGAGGAGCGGCAGGGCTCCGCCGCGGCCTCGTTCGACCGGGTGCACGCCTGGGACTACCTGGTCTACGCGTACCTCCAGCAGGGACGCGACGCCGAGGCGCGCCGCATCCTGGAGGAGGGGCGCGGGACCGCCGCGGCGCCCTCCATCGCCACGGACTACGGGCTGGCGGCCATCCCCGCCCGCTACGCGCTGGAGCGCGGCCGCTGGGCCGAGGCGGCGCAGCTCTCCGTGCGCCCCTCCCCCGGCTTCCGCCCCGGCGAGGGGATCTCCCTGTTCGCCCGGGGGATCGGCGCCGCGCGGAGCGGCCTGCTCCCGCTGGCGCGCGCCGACGCCGCCGCGCTGGCGGCGCTCCGCGACACGCTGGAGGGCCGCGGCGACGCCTACTGGACGCAGGTGGTGGACGCCCAGCGGCAGGCCGTGCTCGCCTGGATCGCCCACCGCGAGGGGCGCGCGGAGGAGGCGCTCCGCCTGGCCTCCGCCGCCGCGGAGGCGGAGGAGCGCGCCGAGAAGCACCCGGTCACCCCCGGCCCCATCCTCCCCGCCCGCGAGCTGCAGGGCGACCTGCTGCTGGAGCTGGGCCGCCCCGCCGAGGCGCTCCGCGCGTACGAGGCCACTCTGGCCCGCGAGCCCAACCGCGCCCGCGCCCTCTTCGGCGCCGCGCGCGCCGCCGAGCTCT
>DATABU010000723.1:0-2411 GCA_036259415.1 Longimicrobiaceae bacterium | reverse complement strand
CGAGTTGATGACCAGCTTGAGGAGCTGCTGCACCTCTGCCTGGAACTCGAAGGTCTCGACCTTCTCCGTCTCCGCGACTGCCATTGCTGCCGACTCCGGTTGGAACGTGGATCTCGGGTTTGCGTGGGTGCGAACGATAATTGCCGCCCTGCTCGAATTCAACCCCTTGCTGTCGCTTATCATGCGCCCGGCCTGACACGCGGGTGCAGGGGTCCGGGCGCCCGGTGTCAGGCCGGCAGGCCGTCGTCGTCGTACCCGACGATCTCGTCCGGGGAGCGGTCGTCCAGCAACGGGAGCCGCGCAACCCGCTCGGTGACCGCCCGGGTGATGTTCCCGCCGGTCGCCGCCGCGAGCTCGCGGGCGAGACGCTCGGCCTCCGGGTTCTTGGTGTTCAGCGCCACGGGATCCTCGCTGGGGTGATGGTGGAAAACTAGCCGGAATCCACCATCCGGACAACGCATCCGGTCCTCAACGCACGCCCGCTCCGTCCCCTACCTTGCCCGCCGGCCGACGGGTTCCACGACGGGCGTCGGGTCAGGGATACACCCGCACCGCCTGCATCCGCCGCAGGTTCGCGCCCGGGAAGCGCCCGGCGGCCCGCACCCGCGCCAGGACCGAGTCCGCCTGCGCCCGCGACTCTCCGGCGTACACAGCCAGGAAGCCGTACCGGGCGTCCACGCCGGCGTAGGTGACGTCGTTCTCCGGGTCGCCGCCGCACTCGAAGCGGGTCGCGAACACCTTGCGGCCGGGGAACTCCGCCTGGACGGCGAGCCGCTCCCGCTCGGGGATGCCGCAGCGGCGGGCGCTGCGCAGGAGCACCGCGTAGAAGGGCCGGCTGCGGGCCTCGGCGCGGGCGACGCCGTCGCGCGGCAGCACGAAGGAGAGGTCGTGGGGGCGGAAGCCCGGGCAGGGGCGCGCCGGGTCGGGGCAGACGCGCCCGGGCGGGTCGGCGCCCTGGAAGGCGGCCAGCACCAGCAGCGCCGCGAAGAGGCCGCCCGGCCGCGGGGCTCTCATGGCCGGATCACCCCGGCTTCCGGGCGGCGACGCCGTACATCAGCGGCAGCGCCGGCACGCCCTCCGGCGGGGCCCAGCGGCGCCCCGGGAGCGGGCGCATCCCCTCGAAGGGGGCGAAGCCGTTGGAGTACGGCCACTCCCGCAGCGCCTCCAGCGCGAGCCCCGCCGCCAGCAGCGCCCCCACCACGTCGGCCACCCCCCAGGCGAACTCGTGCGAGGGGTGCGGGTTGCGGAAGTCGACGATCCCCTCGCGGTACTCCGCCCCGTGCAGCAGCCCCTCCCCCGAGCGGGCGACGTAGTCCCCGATCCCCTCCTCCCACCGCATCGGCCGGCCGCCGCCGGAGTAGGGGAAGCGGAGCCGCAGCCCCTCGTCGAACATGCCGGCCGCCGGGTGGAACTCCACCAGCACGAAGCGCCCGCCGGGCGCGAGCACGCCCGCGATCCCGCGGGCCCACGCCTCCAGGTCGGAGAGCCAGCAGACCGCGCCGTACGAGGAGAACACCCGGTCGAAGCGGCGCCCCGCGGCGGCGGCCTCCTCCAGCCAGTCGTACACGTCCGCGCGCTCGAACGCGGCCGGGATCCCCGACTCCGCCGAGAGCCGCCGCGCGAACTCCACCGCCTCGTCGCTGATGTCCACCCCCGTGGCCGCGGCGCCCAGCGCGGCCAGGCTGAGCGTGTCCTGCCCCGCGTTGCACTGCAGGTGCAGCAGCGTGCGGCCCTCCAGCGCCCCGAGCAGCGCGCGCTCCTCGGGGAAGAGCGTGCTCCCGCCGGCGCGCAGCCACGCCGCCTGGTCGCCCTTGTGGGAGTTGTGCGCGACCGTGGCGGCGTTCCAGGAGCGGCGGTTCTCCTCGTGCAGCGGGCTCCGCACGGCCTCAGCGCGCGCGGGGGAGCGGACCGGCCAGCCGGGCCGCCAGCGCCTCGGCGATGCGCTCCTCCAGCAGCCCGTTGGAGACGCACAGCACCCCGCCCGAGCTGGTCCCGGCCACCGAGTGCGCCGTGCCCCCCACCTGCGTGGTGACCCAGGTGCCGGCGCCGTCCGGCTTCAGCGTCACCAGCACCGAGAGCTCGGTGCGGTAGCCCCCCGTCGCGGACGGGCCGGCCCCCGCGGCGTTGCCGCAGCGCACCCAGTGGGAGGCGCGCTCCCCCGCCACCCGCGTCGCGGCGATCCGCGGGTTGCCGAACACCCGCCCCGCGGCGTCGGCGCCCGCCCCCGTGATCCCCAGCGCCTCGAACACGGCGGGGAGCGCGGCGCGCACGCGTTCGCTCGCCGCCTCCACCCGGTGCGCGGAGCCGGGGTCGTCGTTGCGGAGCTGGAAGCTGACCCCGGTGTCGGTCTCGGAGATGCGCGGCTCCGGGCCCGCGGCGCCGACCGCCGCCTGCGCCCCCGCCGCGGCGCC
>DATABU010000722.1:0-2177 GCA_036259415.1 Longimicrobiaceae bacterium | reverse complement strand
GGCGGCCGGGCCGCGGCTCGGCGACGTGCGGATGGAGCCCCTGTACGCGGGCGAGGGGGTCTCGCTGTTCGACCTGGACCTGAACCTGGAAGAGGGCCCGGAGCAGATCCGGGGGGTGCTGCGCTACCGCACCGACCTGTTCGAGGCCGCCACGGCTGAGCGGATGGCCGGCCACTTCCGCGTCCTGCTGGAGGGCGTGGTGGGCGACCCGGATCGTCCGCTCGCGGAGGTCTCCCTGCTGGGCGAGGAGGAGCGCGCGCAGGTGGTGGAGCGCTGGAACGCCACGGCGCGGCCGTACCCGCGCGAGCGCTGCCTGCACGAGCTGATCTCCGCGCAGGCGGCGCGCACCCCCGGGGCGCCCGCCGTGCTCTTCGAGGGCCGCGCGCTCTCGTACGCGGAACTGGAGGCGGGCGCCGAGACGGTCGCGGAGCGGCTGCGGGGGCGGGGCGTCCGTCCCGAGACGCGGGTGGGGATCTGCGTGGAGAAGGGGCCCGGGGCGGCGCTCGCGGTCCTGGGCGTGCTCCGGGCCGGGGGCGCGTACGTCCCGCTGGACCCGGCGTACCCGGCCGGGCGCCTCGAGTCCCTGCTGGACGACAGCGGGGCCGCGCTGGTGCTGACGCAGCCGGAGCTGGCGGGCCGCTTCGCGGGGTCGGGCGTCGAGGTCGTGCTGCTGGACGAGACTCACGATGGCGTCTCGGCAGATGCCACCACCTCGCACTCCCGCACGCCCGCACTCTCGCCCTCGCCCTCGCCCGAGAACCTGGCGTACGTCATCTATACCTCCGGCTCCACCGGCACCCCCAAGGGCGTGGCCGTGCAGCACCGGGCGGTGGTGAACCTGGTCACGGACATGGCCGCGCGGCTGGGGCTGCGGAGCGACGACCGGCTGCTTCAGTTCGCCTCGCTGAGCTTCGACGTGTCGGTGGAGGAGATCTTCACCGCCTGGGTCTCCGGGGCGGCGCTGGTGCTCTCGCGGGACGAGCTGTTCGCGCCCGGGGCGCTGCGGGAGCTGGTGGAGCGGGAGCGCATCACCACCTTCGAGCTGCCGACGGCGTTCTGGCACGAGTGGGTGCGCGAGCTGACGGAGCGTGGCGAGGGCGTGCCGGAGTCCGTGCGCTTCGTCCGCGTGGGCGGCGAGCGCATCGCCCCCGAGCGGCTGCGCGAGTGGGCGGCGCTGCGCCGGCCGCTGGTGCACGTGTTCGGGCTGACGGAGACGGCGTGCACCTCCGCCACGCTGCGGCTGGCCGCGGGGGAGGACGCCTCCGCCCGGGGGAGCCTCCCGGTGGGGCGGCCGACGGCGAACGTGCGCCTCTACGTGCTGGACCGGGGCGGGGAGCCGCTCCCCCCCGGCGTCCCCGGCGAGCTGTACGTCGGCGGCGAGGGCGTCGCGCGCGGCTACCTGGGGCGGCCCGCGCTCACGGCGGAGCGCTTCGTCCCCGACCCGTTCCGGGCCGAGCCCGGGGCGCGGGCGTACCGCACCGGCGACCGGGTGCGCTGGCTGGGCGACGGGACGCTGGAGTTCCTGGGCCGCATCGACCACCAGGTGAAGGTGCGCGGCTTCCGCATCGAGCCCGGCGAGGTGGAGGCCGCACTGGAGCTGCACCCGGCGGTGCACGAGGCCGTGGTCCTGGTGCGCGAGGACGTCCCCGGCGACCGGAGGCTGGTCGCGTACTTCACCGCCGACGGGGAGCGCCCCGACCCCGGCCGCCTGCGCGAGCACCTGCGCGGACGGCTCCCGGAGCACATGGTCCCCTCGGCCTTCGTGGCGCTGGACGCCTTCCCGCTGAACCACAACGGCAAGCTGGACCGCCGCGCCCTCCCCGCGCCGGAGGGGGGGACCGGGCGCGAGCACGTCGCGCCGCGCGACGCCACCGAGCAGGCGCTGGCGGACGCCTGGGCCGAGGTGCTGCACCTGGAGCGCGTCGGCGTGGACGACGACTTCTTCGAGCTGGGCGGGCACTCGCTGCTCGCCACCCGGCTGGTGTCGCGCGTCCGCGAGGCGCTGGGCGTGGAGCTGCCGCTGCGGGCGCTCTTCGAGGCGCCCACCGTCGCGCGGCTGGCGGCGCGCGTCCGCGCGCTCGCTTCGGAGGGGCGCGCCGCCGCCGCGCCGCGCACCCCCGTGGAGGAGGTGCTGGCGGGGATCTGGGCGGAGGTGCTGCGCCTGGAGCGCGTGGGCG
>DATABU010000721.1:0-2257 GCA_036259415.1 Longimicrobiaceae bacterium | reverse complement strand
GGACAGGCCGCCGCGGCGGAGGGCGCCGGGACCTCGCCGGAGCGGGTGCGCGGGCTGCTCTCGACGCTCGCCGCCGACAGCATGGAGGGGCGGCGCGCCGCCAGCCCGGGGAGCGCCCGCGCCGCGCGCTGGATCGCGGAGCGGCTGGCCGAGGCCGGCGCCCGGCCGGCGGGGGACAGCGGCTTCTTTCAGCGCGTCCCCATGGCGCGCGTGCAGCGCCCCAACGGCACCACCGGCTACCGCCTGCTGGACGCCGTCTCCGACCTGGACACCGTGCCGGCGGAGCGCCGCGCGCCCGACGTGAACGTGGTGGGCGTGCTCCCGGGGAGCGACCCCGCTCTGCGCGACGAGTACGTGGTGGTGGGGGCGCACTTCGACCACATCGGCATCGGGCGCCCGGTCGACGGCGACTCCATCAACAACGGGGCGGACGACGACGCCTCCGGCGTGGTGGCCGTGCTGGAGATCGCCCGCGCGCTGGCCCAGGACCCGCCCCGGCGCAGCGTCGTCTTCCTGCTCACCACCGGCGAGGAGGTGGGCTTCACCGGCATCCGCTGGTACGTCCGCAACCCCACCTTCCCGCTGGAGCGCACCGTCGCCGACGTGCAGATCGAGATGATCGGGCGCCCCGACTCGCTCGCCGGCGGCCCCGGGCGGGCGTGGCTCACCGGGTACGACCGCTCCACCGTGGGCGAGATGCTGCGCGCCGCCGGCAACCCCATCGTCCCCGACCCGCGCCCCGCGCAGAACTTCTTCGAGCGCAGCGACAACGTGGTCTTCGCCTGGAAGGGCGTCCCCGCGCACACCCTCTCCTCCTTCGGGCTGCACGAGGACTACCACGGGGTGAACGACGAGGTGGAGCGCATCGACTTCGGCCACATGGCGCGGGTGATCGACGCCGCGGCGCGCGCCGTGCGGATGGTCGCCGACGGCCCCGCCCCCGAGTGGAAGCCGGGCGGCCGGCCCACCCCGCCACCCAACTTCCAGTAGCCAGGAGGCCGCCGTGCGACGCACCGTCCTCGCCTGCGCCCTCGCGCTCCCGGCGCTCGCCGCCTGCCGCTCCGGCGACGTGGCGGACGGCGCCCGCGCCCCGGCCGCCCCGGGGCAGCCCCGGGAGATAGCCTAGCCCGCCGCGCCGGGGAGCGCCGAGGCCAGCCTGGCCGCCGGGGAGGACGGGCGCGTG
This sequence comes from Longimicrobiaceae bacterium, assembly GCA_036259415.1. Taxonomy (GTDB): domain Bacteria; phylum Gemmatimonadota; class Gemmatimonadetes; order Longimicrobiales; family Longimicrobiaceae; genus JAFAYN01. Next base: position 1,074 of record DATABU010000721.1, on the reverse strand, counting down.
TACCTGAGCTGGATCGAGCCTGGCCCCGACTCCACCCACGCGCTCCGCTTCGCCGTGCTGGAGGGCGCGCGCTGGTCCGCCCCGCGCACCGTCGCCTCGGGGCGGGACTGGTTCGTCAACTGGGCCGACTTCCCCTCGCTGGCGGTGCTCCCGGGGGGGCGGCTAGCCGCGCACTGGCTGCAGCGCAGCGGCCCGGGGCGCTACGCCTACGACGTGCGCATCGCCCGGTCCGCCGACGGGGGCGCCACCTGGACCGGGGGCGTGGTCCCGCACCGCGACGGCGTCCCCGCCGAGCACGGCTTCGTCTCCCTGTGGCCCGCCGCGGGCGACTCGGTGGGCGCCGTCTGGCTGGACGGCCGCAAGTACGCCGCGGCCGAGGAGGGCCACGACGGCCACGGCGGCGAGACCATGCTGCTGCACACCGCGCTCGCCGCGGACGGCGGCGTGGGCGCGGAGCGGGCGCTGGACGCGCGCATCTGCGACTGCTGCCAGACCGCGGTGGCGATGACCTCCGCGGGGCCGCTGGTGGTCTACCGCGACCGCTCGCCGGAGGAGATCCGCGACGTCTACGTGGTCCGGCAGGTGGACGGCCGCTGGACCGAGCCCGCGCCCGTGCACGCCGACGGCTGGAAGATCCCCGCCTGCCCGGTGAACGGCCCGCAGGCCGCCGCGCGCGGCGAGCGGGTGGCGGTGGCCTGGTTCACCGGCGCGCGCGACACCGCGCGCGTGCGGGTGGCCTTCTCGGCCGACGCCGGGGCCACCTGGAGCGCCCCCGTGCGCGTGGACGACGGCGACCCCGCCGGGCGGGTGGACGTGGAGCTGCTGGAGGGCGGCGACGCGCTGGTGAGCTGGATCGAGCGCACCGGCGCCGACGCCGCCGAGGTCCGCGTCCGCCGCGTCGCCCCCGGCGGCGGCCGGAGCGCCCCGGTCACGGTGGCCGCCTCCAGCGGCGAGCGGGCGAGCGGCTTCCCGCGCATGGCGCTCGCCGGCGACACGGTGGTCTTCGCCTGGACCGCGCCCGGCGACCCGTCCGCGGTCCGCACCGCGCGCCTCCCAGCGCGGCGCGCGCGGTGC